>CAISJJ010000098.1 GCA_903885595.1 uncultured Bacteroidales bacterium | reverse complement strand
TCCTGCAACGGATATAATCAATATAAACGCCGATCGCAATATCGATAACATCAAAATTTTGAACAGCATCGGGCAGATTGTATCAAACAATGATGCAAATGCCAGCCAGGTTCAACTGTATGTTGACGGATATAAATCAGGTATCTATTTTATAAGAATTGTAACTGGGACTACTACCACGACTCGTAAAGTGATGATAAATTAAAGCAGCAGACTAATACCCCGGAGGCTGACTTACTTACAGGAGTCAGCCTCTTTTTTTTTGCCGGTAAAGACAATATACAAACCGGATTTTATTGTATTTGGCTTATACGGAAAGGGCGGCCGGCTAATGAACAGGAATTTCAGACAACATTATGTGGAGCCGCCCGAGGGCATCCTTCAACGTTGAACGATTGCAGGCGATGTTCATCCGCATGAAACCCTCTCCGCCGGGACCAAATTCAGTCCCCGGGTTAAAACCCAATCCCGCTTCATGTATTAGTTTGTTCTTCAGGGTTTCGTCATCAAATATGAATTTTCGAAAATCAAGCCAGATCATATAGGTTGCCTCTGGCCGAACCATTTGCAAACCAGGAATATATTCCCTGATAAATATTTCAGCGAACCGGATGTTCTCATTCAGATAATCGATGAGCTGCAGTCTCCATGGTTCCCCATGCAGGTAAGCTGCGATGGATGCAACACTCCCGAAAAGATTTCCCATCCCCAGGTGCATTTTTTCAATCAGCTGCGAAAACGCAGTTCGCAATTCCGGGTTCGAAATGATCACAGATGAAGTGGCAAGCCCGGCCAGGTTAAAAGTTTTACTGGGAGCGTGAGCGGTGATTGTGATCTGATCAGTTTCGGCCGACAAATTGGCGAAAACCTGGTGCCTGTATCCCGGAAGGACCAGGTCGGCATGAATTTCATCGGATAATACCAAAACATGGTGTTTCAAACAGATTTGGGCAATTTTTTCAAGTTCTGACCGGTTCCAGCAACGACCAACAGGGTTGTGCGGATTACAAAGAATCAGCAGCTTTGCATCTTTCGCCTGCTCTTCAAGCAATCCGAAATCAATCGTATAGGCGTTTTCTTTTTGGATCAGATGATTGTATACCAATTCTCTGTTATGATCCCGCACTGCACTGAAAAAAGGTGGATATACAGGTGGTTGAATAATTATTTTATCACCGGGTTTTGTGAAAGCCAGGACCGAAAAATTGAGCGCCGGAACTACGCCCGGACAAAAGATAATTTCATCGCGTTGAATTGACCAATCGTGATGTGACCACATCCAGTCTATAATCGGCTGATAATAGGTTAAATCCCGGAATGTGTAACCATAGATAGGGTGCTCCGCCCTCTGTATGACTGCATCGCGGATGAAATCAGGGGTTTCGAAATCCATATCCGCAACCCACATTGGAATAACATTGCTTTTTCCAAACACAGTTTGCCTTAAATCATATTTCACACAGGATGTTTGAACCCTGTCAATAAATTTGTCGAAATTATAATTCATCCTCAATTTTCTGTTTTTAATATGAAAACGGTAAAACTACTGAAAAATAAGCTCCTGTTGATGGATGGAACCGAAGCTGAACGTGCTTTAAACCAAATGTACCCTGACAGAAAAACAGAACTCATTCCTTGTTATAGAGCCGCCATACGGCAATTAACATTGATATAACTGCAATTGCAAATGCAATTCTCAGAATCGGTTCGGGAATAGCCAGCGAATACATCCTGGCAATGTCATAAAACACATAAATTGTAAAGGTCACAAAAATGAAGGCTCCGCTGGCTTTACCTTTCCTGATCCAGAGTAAAACACTGAGAATGGCAATGATCGTTTCAATAAAGATCGAAAAGATTTTCAATGTTTCCATGTTGCCGGATATTTGTTCCCTGATTAACAGGAATGTTAAATCATAAAATTCAAAATCAGCAGCAAATATGTTGAAATCCTGTCGAACTATCAAAAAAGAAATTGATTAACTTTGAATGTAATTATAACTGAGACCCACCTTGCCGGTTTGCAGGTAAACCGCCAAACTTATTGCCACCCGTGGATAACCGTCAAATATATTGCATGTGGCCACTTTGTAAAACGAATATCAGCAAATGAAAAAATCTGCATTTTTACTGGTCTTCATGTTCGTATTGCTGAAAACCAATGCCCAGGACTATCTGATCAGTTTTTCGGGCGCAGGCGATTTTACCGTGAAAGTTGACAACCTGGCGAGCGGTGCTACAGTTACCCTGAACGGGAACGATGTTTTAAATCTGACATCTCCCTGGGGAATTGGCGGTCAGGATATGACGAACCGGAAAGCTCAGGTCAATCCAAATCCCATGACAAATCAATCGACATTGACATTTACTGCGCCGGAAGGTGGAAATGCGGTTATAGGCATTGTTGATTTATCAGGTCAAACAGTTTGTCAGACCGGGGAATTGCTTTCAGCAGGAAGATACAATTTTCAGATTTCAGGATTAAGACAGGGCTTGTATTTTGTGAAAATTTCGGGTAAAAACTATTTCTACTCAGCGAAATTAATAAGCCGGAACCAACAGCAAGGAAACCCGGGAATTGTGTATATCTCAGGTGACAGAAGTAATACCGGGCCGGGGCTGAAAAGCCCTTCTGCGACGATTGAGATGCCCTATTCAGATGGCGATCAGTTACTTTTCAAAGGCATATCCGGAACAACGGGCACCGTTGTTCCGGATGTGCCGGCCAGCAGCAAAACGATAATGTTTACTTTTATTGAATGCACTGATGCTGATGGCAATAACTATTCAATCATTCAAAAAGGGAAGCAGACATGGATGGCTGAAAACCTGAGGGTCGGTGTCCGTATTAATGGCAACCAGGATCAACTTAATAACGGGGTGATAGAAAAATACTGCTATGACGATAATCCTGAAAACTGCAATATCTATGGAGGGTTATACCAATGGCAGGAGATGATGCAATACACAGTGGCTCCAGGGAAACAGGGAATTTGTCCAATGAACTGGCATCTTCCAACCAATGGTGAATGGTCGGCGCTTGCTTCCAATTTTGGTGGCCCCGATTTAGCGGGAGGGAAGCTGAAATCAACAGGCACCCTTGAAGATGGCACAGGACTGTGGCACACCCCCAACGCCGGCGCAACCAACGAAGGTGGATTCACAGCGATTCCGGGAGGTTACCGAAGCTACGACGGATTATTTACCAATCTTGGCAACAACGGTTGGTGGTGGAGTTCGTCTGTAAGTTATTTCTGGGGGCCATGGGAACGTGGAATGGACTACCTCATAGGCAGCATACACAGTGGCTATTATTATAACGAAATCAGCGGATTCTCAGTCCGATGTATTTGGGACTGGTGATCCAACCGGCTTTGATTCAAAACCAGCTGGAGCCGTCCCAGCAGTGGGTGCATAATTTCTCCTTGTCCAGGCCGACAGCCTTAACCAGGTCATTCAGTATCTGAAACCTGAGACTGGTACACCCAAGTTTCTTTCCCATCGTTTCAATCATGGCATGGTACCTGGCCGAGCCGGGGGTGGCATATTCCTCAAGGTAGGCATCCTCTTTTCCTTCCAGTTCTTTTATGGCTTTTCTTCCTGCCAGGTCGAGCGAAGAGCGGGAGTTGGAGAAATTCAGGAATTCACAAGGGAAGATGAGGGTTGGACATGCCGGCCTTACATGTATCTCTTTTGCGCCATGATCGGTCAGTATCTTCACGTTGTCTTTGAGCTGTGTTCCGCGGACAATGGAATCATCGCAAAGGATCATCCGTTTTCCAAGGATCACATCCATGGTCGGGATAAGTTTCATTTTCGCAACAAGGTCCCTGGTCTCCTGGTTCTGAGGCATAAAACTGCGTGGCCAGGTGGGGGTATATTTTACATAGGCTCGTTTGTAGGGAATCTTTTTCTCGTTTGAATATCCGATCGCATGGGCGATTCCGGAATCGGGCACCCCGCAAACGAAGTCAACCTCTTCGTGATCGTTGCGGGCCAGTGCGGCGCCGCAGCGGTACCTGCATTCCTCCACGTTAATGCCTTCATAATAGGAACTGGGATACCCGTAATAAACCCATAGAAAGGTACAGATCTGCATTTTGTCATTGGGCTTCCGTCTTTGTTCATATCCATCGGCGGTGACGAACAGCACCTCCCCGGGACCAAGATACTTTTCGGTTGAAAAGCCCAGGTTCGCAAAAGAGGTTGTTTCGGAACTCATGGCAAAGGCTCCCTCTTTTTTCCCAATGACAATGGGGGTTCGGCCCAACTTATCCCGGGCGGCAAATATGCCTTCATGGGTAAGGATAAGCATAGTGCATGAGCCCTTCAGGTGCGCGTAAACGTTTTCAATGCCTGCTTCAAATGATTCACATTCGTCGATCAGCATGGCAATTAATTCTGTCGGACTTACGCCTGCTCCGCTGGTTTCAGAAAAATGAATGTGTTTCTGCAAGGCCCTCTCAGTGAGTTCCTTAAGGTTTACTATTTTACCAACCGTGACCAGGGCATATTCGCCCAGGTGCGAATGAATAAGCAGTGGTTGAGGTTCGGTATCGCTGATCACACCTATCCCGCTTTTTCCTTTGAACTGTACCAGTTCCGGCTCAAATTTGGTTCTGAAATAGGAGTTTTCCAGGTTATGAATAGACCTGGTATAGTTTTTTCCATCGAACACGGTCATTCCTCCCCGGCGCGTTCCCAGGTGGGAGTTATAATCTGTGCCATAATAGAGATCATGGACGCAATCGTGATTGGAAATGGTTCCAAATAAGCCACCCATAATTATTTTGTTATTGATCATGAACTTGATCCCGGGACCAGGTTATGTATATTATTTTCCCAAAATTAAAATTTTCCTGAGTTCCCTGGACAAATTCCATCTAAAACAACTCAATTATTTGAACAGTGAAAAAAATGAAAAAATCTGTCATATTCAAATTCTTTGTATTTTTAATGTCTGCACCAAAATATTAAAATCATGAATTCAATTTTATCCAGTATGCCAGGCCTGGTGTTTTTTTTTATGATCACCGGGACTCTTTTTTCACAGCATTACGTTCCTGTTGAACCATTAAACAAAAATATCATCTATGAGGAGTTCACCGGGGTACGATGCCCAAACTGTCCATCAGGCCATTCCACGATGGCACAGATACTGGCCGACAATCCGGGCCGGGCGTTTGTCGTAGCGTATCACCCCTACAACTCAAGTTACACGCTGCCCTATTCCGGCGATCCCGATTTTCGCCGCCATTATGCCGATTCCTTATATATGACGCCCTGGTGCGGCACATCCCGGTACATGCCAAGCGCCTTTGTAAATCGCCGGATGTGGGTTCCCAACGAAAGGCTTGCAGACCGAACCAACTGGGTCAGCTATGGCAATACCATCAAAGCCCAGCCATCGCCGTTAAATGTTGGCATGGCAACCAGTTACAACAATTCAACCAACACGCTGACCGTGATTGTCGACGTTTACTATACTGCTAATGTTACCGGAACGCACAACCTGATGGTAACCCTGGCCGAAAACAATCTTGTTGCCCAACAGTCGGGCGGCTCAGCGAACTACATCCACAAGCATACATTCCGTGAATCTTTTGTTGGTCAGTGGGGCGATTTCCTGAGTGAAAACGCACAGGCAGGAACGTTTTTCAGACAGCAGTTTACCTTCAATAATTCAACCACGAATTATATCATGGATAATTGTGAACTCATGGCCTTTGTGATAAGCAACGCATCAGATGAGGTAATCAGTGGCATCGGATGTGCAGTTGGTGATACCACATTTTTCACGCCCGATGTTTCGCTCACGGTTGATACTCTTTTTTATACCCAGCCTGAACATTGTCTTGAAGGCCTGACCGCTGCAATAAAAAACAACACTGCCGTTCCGCTTGAACTCACCGATGTGCAACCCGCATCCCTTATTCCCGGTCTTATTATGTGGATTGTTAACCCCTGGCCATTTACAACGTTTCCATATACCCTTTATCCCGGCGATTCAGTGGAGCTTAACGTTCAGGTTGGCATCCCGGTTGGTTCCCCGCAGACGATATTTATGTATGATTCCCTGAAAATTACAAGTGAGATAGATATCCGTTACCTTAAAATAGCTGTTGATCAGATGCTGATCTCATCCATGGACGATAAAAACATTGATCAGGGACAGGTCATACTTTACGATAATTACCCGAACCCCATTAAAAACACTACAACCTTTGAGTACTTCATCCAAGCCCGCGGTGTGGTAAAACTGGAAATTCTCGACCTCAGCGGGCATGTTCTCAGGTTATTGCAATCGGGCAGGTTTGAGCCCGGGAAACATGTGGTTTCCTGGCAAGGCAACGATGAACACGGGAAAACTGTACCCGAAGGTGTTTATATGTATCGGTTAATTACAGGAAAATCGGTTATAACAAAACGGTGTTTGCTTCTGAGGTAGGCCATTAATGAATTAAGTCCTCAAATCCCGGATCATAACCATGGTTGTTCCTGTTTAATTGAACTCGATATGTGTCAGGTATAACAAACAAACATATTTATGAAAAAAAATCTGTTGCTTTTGGGCTTCCTGATCCTGATGTCAGTAAACATGAAAGCCCAGCCTGTAAAAGGCTTGATTTATGCAGATACTACGGATGTATTGGTTGTAAAAGTCTGGGGAACGCACCAGGAACGTGGCTATGCGCTTGGGTACCTTACAGGCGACAGGATCACGGATATCATTATGAATTATACCAAACCGGCTTTTGGCACCTATTACAGTGCAGCCAGGAACATCCTGCTGCAGGGGAATGACCTGCTTATTCCGGACGAATACAAAAATGAGGCACAATCCATTATCAATGGGATGAATGCTGCAGGGTTTAATCCGAACAACCTTGATCAAACAGATATTCTTGTTGGCAACGCCATGCTTGACCTGTCTAACCTGCTGTCGTTAAAATCAGGATTGAACTGCTCAGAACTGATGAGCTGGAACGATGCAACCATTGGAACTGATCTCGAAGGGAAATCGGTGATATCCCGTCACCTCGACTGGAACTATTCGCCCGTTCTGAACAGGAACCACATCATCACGATCCATTTTCCGGCGGAGTCAACTGAAAGCAAGTGGCTTTTAATAGGTTTTTCAGGCATGATGAGCATCCTCTCCGGTTTTAACCCTGAGTTTGGAGCCTTTCAGAACATGATGAGTGACTATGCCGCCGGTGGCCAGCATAGCAGGCATTACATGCCGATCTGGTTTGCCCTGCGTAAAGCCATTGAATCTGCTGATTATAATGGAGATGGCGCACGAAATGTGCAGGATGTCAGATCTGTTTTGGCTGATTGCAGCAGCGGCTTTGCCGATGGGTTCCTGGTAAGTACGATTGCAAGTAACAACCAAACCGACAGTCTGGTCGCCATGGTCGCCGAGCTCACACCCTCTGCACCGACCCATACATTCCGCTACAACAGTTATCCCGACAGTATTCCGGATGATAACCTTTATGTTGCCAATTCGCAGATTGCACGTAACAATGCCATGCATTTCTGCTCCCGCTATAACAGCATACGGAATCATATCGGAGATGGGACTGTTATTTCGCTCGACTCGAACTGGAACCTGATGAGGGATTACTCTCACCAAACTATCAATACGCAGTTAATGCAATTTGCGCCCGAGATGGATTACCTGAGGATTTCGGTTTATCGTGACGGACATCCGGCGTACCAGAATGACCCGGTAGTATTTAATCTGAACGATTTGTTTGACAATCCTGTCACAGGTATTCCTGATCGGGAAGTTTTCAGTACAATTCAATGTCATCCAAATCCGGTACAAGGAACATTATTTTTCAATGCCGGAAATCAGTTGCCGGTCAGGATCGAGGTGTTCGACCTTGCAGGCAGGATCGTTCCCGGCACCATCAAAATTTTGAATAACCCACAACTGGATGTTTCAGCTCTTAACCCGGGACTCTATTTCATCAGGCTGACCAGTGAATCAATGGTGTACAGCGGAAGGTTTGTAAAACAATAGCATTAC
>CAISJJ010000097.1 GCA_903885595.1 uncultured Bacteroidales bacterium | reverse complement strand
CACCGGGATAATGTACACCCAGGTAAATGCGGGTGTAAGCCATGAAAAAAGCCCATGCAATAATGAACGGAGAAAAGTACCGGAACCTTTTCTGAAAAATGCAGATCAAAAAAACGGCAATAGCAAGATTGGTGGAAGCATGAGCGGAATAAAACCCAAACTGACCGCCCAGGTAACCGTTCACAGTATGTATGATGGGCAAACCAGGTTCATAGGTGGGACGGGGTCGGGCAACCCAATCCTTGAAAATATTAGACAACTGATCACTTACCAGGATCATCAGGGCAGCAAACAGCAAAATCCACAGGGTTTGCCATTCATAAAGCCGTATAACATGATAAAGCAAAAAAAGATACAAAGGCAGCCACACCAATGATTGGGTTCCCCAGTACATAACCTGATCAAGAAAAGAACAATGAAACCCGTTCAGAAACAGAAAAATAGTTTGATCTATATACTTTAACCCATCAAGCATACATAATTACAGTATATAAACCGCTTCGCCAGTCGCCAGTCGTCATTCGTAATTCGTCATTCTGTTTAGCTCCTCCCAGAGAATGTTTTTCAATTTCTCCAGGCCGGTTTTTTTATGAGAAGAGATGAAGACAGTGGATATTTCTGGTAAATCCTTTTTTAACTCCCTGATGATTTCGGCATCTGCAAGGTCAGATTTGGTTATTGCCAGCACCCTGGTTTTATCCAGTAATTCCGGGTTGTATTGTTCCAGTTCATGTAGTAATATCTGATATTCCTTGCGAATATCCTTCGAATCGGCAGGAACCATGAACAACAGCGTTGAGTTGCGCTCAATGTGCCTTAAGAAGCGCAGTCCAAGTCCTTTTCCCTCATGGGCTCCTTCAATAATTCCGGGGATATCGGCCATGACAAATGATTTATTGTCGTGGTATCGCACAATACCAAGATTCGGAACGAGGGTTGTAAAAGGATAATCAGCAATCTGTGGTTTTGCTGCTGAAATAACAGAAAGCAGCGTTGATTTCCCGGCATTGGGAAAACCTACCAGACCCACATCAGCCAATAGTTTCAACTCAAGTATTTTCCAGAATTCAAGTCCAGGCTCCCCCGGTTGTGCAAACTTAGGCGCTTGCCTGGTTGGCGTTTTGAAATGGTCATTCCCAAGACCACCCCGACCACCCGGGACCAGGATATGGGTTTGTCCATCTTCCGTGATTTCACACTCGAAGTCACCGGTTTCGGCATCCCGTGCAACAGTGCCAAGCGGAACATCTACTAAAACATCCTTCCCATTGGCGCCGTGCATGAGCTGCTTTGATCCGGCGCCCCCATGCTCAGCTTTGAGATGTTTGGTGAATTTCAGATGAAGTAAGGTCCAGAATTGACTGTTTCCCTTAAGGATGATGTGACCTCCACGCCCTCCGTCGCCTCCGTCGGGACCTCCGTGCGCATTGGTTCTGGTACGCATAAAATGCCGCGACCCGGCGCCGCCGTTACCAGAGGCGCAATGGATCTTTACATAATCAACAAAGTTTGAATCAGACAAAATGGATTTACGATTAGACGATTTACAATTTACAATTTGGGTACTTGATCACCTTTCCAGGATCAAGTTTTTGTCCGCTTAATCTGCGCGAAAATCAGCGCAATTCTGCGAATATTATTTTATGGTTTGATCACGGAACAAAGCTGACCAAAAATGTCTTCAATCGTTCCCACCCCATAGACCTCCTTATATAAGTTTTGCTCTATGTAATATTCAATTAAAGGTTTAGTGTGGTGATGGTATTGAACAAGGCGGTTTTTAATCACCTCCTCGGTGTCATCTTTACGCCCCTGTTCCTCAGCACGCTTCAGGAGGCGTTTGATCAACTCCTCCTCGTTCACCTCAAGCGCCAGTACCAGTGTTACGCCCTGGCCATGTTTTAGAAGCATCTTATCCAATTCCCGGGCCTGGTTAAGCGTGCGCGGGAAACCGTCGAGCACAAAACCCATAACCGCAGGGTTATTGACAAACACTGATTCCATGATTTCAATCAGCAACTCATCTGATACAAGGTGGCCTGCTTCCATTACAGCCTTAACTTTCAGGCCCAACGGAGTTCCCTGGCTCACCTCTGCCCGCAGAATGTCACCTGTTGAAACATGCTTCCAGCCAAATTTTTCAGCAATTTTTATGGCCTGAGTTCCTTTACCGGCACCCGGAGGACCAAATAGGATTAAATTAAACATATCAGCAGAATTAAAAAAAGACAATGTAACAAGATAATTAAGTTAAAAAGAGAAATGAGATTATAAAGTATTGAAGTATTGAAGCATTGAAGTGTTGAGGCATCGAGGTGTTGAGGTGTTGAGGTAATAAGATGAAAAGTTAATTTAAGGTCTGCTGTATTCATACAATGCCGAATCCTCAAATTTCCGAATTTCCAAATCCTCAAATTTTCAAATCTTCAAATTATTTAACAATCCTGTAAATTTCAGGAAAATTTCTCCCATGTCCATCATAATCAAGACCATAGCCCACTATAAAATCATTGGGAATGGTCATTCCAAGGTAATCAATTGGAAAATCCTTTTGAAATGCCTCGGCCTTGAAACAGAAACAGGCAACTTTCACATCCAATGGTTTTTTCTCACGTACATCAGCAAGTAATTTATCCATCGTGATCCCTGTATCCACGATATCCTCAACAACAATAACATGCCGTCCTTCAAGCTCCTCATTCATGCCGATCAGTTCCTTTACATTTGTAGTAGAGATTGTCCCGGTGTAGGAAGCATATTTTACAAAGGAGATTTCACATGGTACAGTTATTTTCCGCATCAAGTCAGAAGCAAAGATAAACGCTCCATTTAAAATGGCCAGGAGCAAGGGATTTTTCCCGGCATAATCGCGGTTAATACCATCAGCGACCTTCTGAACTGCCGCATCAATCTCTTCCCTGTTGATGAACTTCTCAAAAACCAGTTCTCTGACCTTCACCTTTGTCATAATCGATAGCGTGTTACTTGAATACAAAAGTAACTAAAATATCTCTACTTTTGTCCTTAATCATGAAATACCCGTCAAACCGTTCAAGCTGCACCTTGACGAAAAGAGGGATATCTCTAGTCGGAGAAGATCCTGGAGTTTCACGATTGAACTTAAACAATTTACCATTGAATTCATACAACCCATGGAGCCAAAAGTAAGTATTATCATGGGCAGCACTTCCGACCTTGCGGTCATGGAAGCAGCAGCCAAATTCCTGAATGACATGCAGATCCCATTTGAGATCAACGCACTGTCAGCACACAGAACACCAGAAAGAGTAGAATCATTCGCAAAAAATGCCCATCAGCGCGGGGTCCGTGTCATTATTGCCGCAGCCGGGATGGCCGCTCATCTGCCGGGTGTTATTGCTGCAATGACCACACTGCCAGTTATCGGTGTGCCTATCAAAGCCTCCCTGGAAGGCCTTGATGCCCTCCTGGCTATCGTCCAAATGCCTCCGGGAATCCCTGTTGCCACTGTTGGAATCAACGGCGCCCAGAACGCTGCAATCCTTGCCGCCGAAATTCTGGCTATCAGCGATCCCCTGCTGCATCAGAAAATGGTCCTTTTCAAGGAAGACCTGAAAAAGAAGATCATTAAGGCAAATGAGGAACTTGCCGGGGTAAAGTTTGAATACCGCGTTGGATAGAAGTGTATCGAACATGGCAAAGCAACCACCACCAGACAGAATGTTTGCGTGTAACAGATGAATTAAATGGTCTACAGTTGATTATAACTTTCTGATTATCATTAAGCCATCGCGTACAGGCAACATCAAATTTTCCACCCGTTTGTCATTGTGCACAAAATCATTGAATTCAGTGATCCCGCGGGTATCCTTATCCATTTTTGCCGGTTCGCCGGTCACTTTGCCATCCCATAATACATTGTCGGCAATGATAAATCCTCCCTGGCGTAAGCGCGGAAGAACCATTTTATAGTATTGGAGATAATTGGGTTTGTCGGCATCGATGAAAACCAGGTCCCACGTTTCATCAAGATCAGGAATTATTTCAAGTGCCTTGCCGGTGTGCAACACAATCCGCTCCTCCAGTCCGGCCTCGTGGATGTATTTCCTAATCCCGTTCTCCAGCTCCGGATTTACTTCAATGGTATGTAAAATTGGCTCTCTTTCCTTCCCTGGAATAGAAACCGGACTTGAAGGCAATCCCAACCCCATCGCAATAGCTGAATATCCTGTGAAAGTACCAATCTCGAGTACTCGTTCCGGCTGCAGCATCTGAATCATCATCCTCAGAAAAGTTCCCTGTATATGTCCCGACAACATTTGTGGATAAACCTGCGAAAGATGTGTTTCCCTGTTCAGCTTAGCCATGACGGTTGATTCGGGTGTTGTGTGGGCTTCGGAATATTCAAAAAGAAGATCTGTCATCATGTTGGCTCAGTTACTTTGAACGTCAGCATACTCAACTGTTTTTCTTCAAAAATCTCATTGGCAATTTTGGCCAGTTCCTCAGAAGTGGTAGCCTGGATGCGGCCGATGATCATTTCGATCGGATCGAACCGGTTTTGCAACAGGTAGCTTTTCCCGATGGCAAGCATTGCGGCCAGATTAGACTCCTGTGCTATTGCCAACTGCCCAATAATCTGCTTTTTTATGGTGTGCAACTGAACCCCGGTTAATTTCTCTTCCCTCAACCGTTTTAACTCCTTATGTACAATCGCAAGGGCTTTTTCGTATTGAATCAGTTCAGTCCCAAAATAGATGTGAATGATTCCGGTATCCGAATAAGCTGTATAATTCGACTCGTTATGATAGGTGAGTCCGTTACGTTCGCGAAGGGCCAATGAAAGCCTTGAGTTCATAATGGGTCCTCCCAGCATATTGTTCAGCAATGCCAGCGGGATCCTGTATTCATGACCATAATCATAGGCCGGGGCGCCGATCAGGCAATGAACCTGGGATGTTTTTTTCTTTACATTGCTGATAAAAGGCTTGTAATTCCGGAATGGGATCCTGGGATGACAGTGTCCCCGGCCCGGATGATCGCTGAAAAACTTAATTACTAACTTACTAAGTTTTTTAAAGGGTATGTTTCCTACTGAGGCGATCACCACTTCGTCAAGACTATAATTGCGATGAATGAACTGAATTATATCATCCTGGGTTAACTTTTTAAGACTTTTGGACGAACCAAGGATATTTTTACCCAGCGGGTGGCCCGTAAAAACAAGGTCTTCAAAGTCGTCAAATATTTGCTCGGCTGGCGTATCCTGATATGACCTGATCTCATCCATTACAACTTGTTTTTCGCGTTCCAGCTCTTTTTCCGGGAAGATGGAGTGAAAAAAGATATCCTGGAACAATTCGAGGGTGCGGTCGTAAAATTCGCTGAGAAAGGAGGCATAGATACAAGTCTCCTCCTTGGTTGTATAGGCATTCAGATCGGCGCCTACATTTTCCAGGCGGTTCAGTACCTGGAAAACATTGCGCTTTTCAGTTCCTTTAAAGATCGTATGTTCTATAAAATGGGCGATTCCATGCTCAGTTGATGTTTCATCCCGTGACCCGGCATGGATAAATATTCCACAGTGGGCCACCGGACTTTGAGCAGGACAATGTACCAGACGAATCCCGTTGGGCAGGGTGAAGGACTGTAGTTCCATCAACTATTTACGGCTTTCGATCAGGATTGTCAGCAATTTGATGCCGGCTTCGGAAATAACTGTTCCCGGACCAAAAATTGCAGCGGCGCCCGACTTGTAAAGAAACTCATAATCCTGTGGAGGAATTACACCCCCGACGATGACCATGATATCTTCCCTGCCGAGTTTCTTTAATTCCCCGATCACCTGGGGTACCAGGGTTTTATGCCCGGCAGCGAGGCTTGAAACGCCTAATATGTGTACGTCATTTTCAACCGCCTGTTTAGCCGATTCGGCCGGGGTCTGAAACAATGGGCCGATATCCACATCAAACCCTATGTCGGCATACCCGGTTGCAACAACCTTGGCGCCGCGGTCATGACCGTCCTGACCCATTTTGGCTATCATGATACGTGGCCGGCGACCTTCCATCTCAGCAAATTTATCGGCCAGTTCCCGTGCTTTGGCAAAAGCTTCATTATCTTTGGATTCCGAGGAATATACTCCTGAAATGCTTCGTATCACTGCTTTATACCTCCCGTATATTTTTTCAAGTGCAAATGAAATTTCACCCAGTGATGCCCGTTTGCGTGCTGCATCAATAGCCAGGGCCAATAAATTGCCCTCCCCTGATGCTGCCGATCTGGTTAAAGCCTCCAGGGCTTCCTGTACTTCCATGTTATTGCGTATTTCCCGCAAATGCTGTAACCTCTGTACCTGCGATTCACGAACAGCTGCATTATCCACATCCAGAATTTCGATCGGATCTTCCTTTTCGAGCCTGTTAAGATTTACCCCGACGATCTTGTCCTTGCCCGAATCAATCCTGGCCTGTTTGCGTGCCGAGGCTTCCTCGATGCGCATCTTGGGAATTCCTGTTTCTATGGCCTTTGCCATTCCTCCAAGAGCTTCAACTTCTTCAATCAATGCCCAGGCTTTATGTGCTATTTCATGGGTCAGCATTTCCACATAAAATGACCCTGCCCATGGATCAACTGAACGGCAGATCTGCGTTTCTTCCTGAAGGTAAATCTGGGTATTACGGGCTATTCGGGCCGAAAAATCAGTAGGCAATGCAATAGCTTCATCCAGGGCATTGGTATGCAGCGATTGTGTATGGCCCAGAACTGCCGCAAGTGCTTCAACGCAGGTCCGGGTCACATTATTGAAAGGATCCTGTTCGGTGAGGCTCCATCCTGAAGTTTGTGTATGGGTGCGTAACACCATTGACTTCGGGTTCTTTGGATTGAATTGTTTCACGATTTTGGACCAAAGCAGACGTGCTGCCCGCATTTTGGCAATCTCCATAAAATGATTCATCCCGGCAGCCCAGAAAAATGACAACCTGGGAGCAAATGTATCAATATCCATTCCTGCATTGATCCCGGCACGCAGATACTCAAGACCATCCGCCAAGGTGTAAGCCAACTCAATGTCGGCTGTGGCCCCGGCCTCCTGCATGTGATAGCCGCTGATGGAGATCGAATTGAACTTCGGCATGTTCTTCGAGGTATACTCGAATATGTCGGCAATTATTTTCATTGATGGAGTAGGCGGATAAATGTATGTGTTCCGTACCATAAACTCCTTCAGTATGTCATTTTGAATAGTCCCTGTAAGTTTGGCCATTGGTACTCCCTGTTCCTCTGCAGCAACTATGTAGAAGGCCAGAATAGGCAATACAGCACCATTCATTGTCATAGAAACCGACATGATATCGAGCGGGATCTGGTCAAAAAGGATCTTCATGTCAAGGATGGAATCAATGGCTACCCCGGCTTTCCCAACATCCCCCACAACACGTTCATGGTCGGAATCATAACCACGGTGGGTGGCAAGATCAAAAGCCACAGATAGGCCTTTTTGACCAGCTTTCAGGTTCCTGCGATAGAAAGCATTGGATTCTTCGGCTGTTGAAAACCCTGCATACTGACGAATCGTCCATGGATTCATCACATACATTGTTGCATATGGCCCCCGCAGAAAGGGGGGTAATCCGGCAGCATAATTAAGATGTTCCATATCAGCCAGGTCACATTCGCCATATACTGGTTTCACAGGGATCTGCTCAGGTGTTTTCCAACTCTTATGAATTCCTTCCTCATTTTCCCATTCTGAAAAGGGCTTTCCTGCTGGAGTTTGTTTTAACTCAACATGTTTGAAATCTGGTCTCATCGTTCGATTCATAGTTTTACAGTAGTTTTATAGTGAAACCCCAAATACCAGGAATATGCTTTGTGCCTGCGGGTTGGTTACAAGGGAAGCCTGCAACGGAAGTGAGTATAATGGGGTAATTGGAATCGATTTTTTTGCAGTAAGTCCAAGATTTATCACTCCGGCATAAGGTCCATACCATGAACTCCCAAAAGGAATACCTCCAATGAAAGGCTTTAGTTCAACGTCAATCTTTTTCAGGTGAATTTTACAGGCAAGCTCAAAATAGGTGGAATAGTTGTTATTTGTTCCATATCCATAAACTCCTGTTGAATCCTGGTCCTTATCGGCACCGTAAAAAAGGGTGCTTAGGGTGACTTGCAACGGAAATTGTTTTGGTCCGTCAAATATCAGGCATCCCTCAAAGGTATGCCCTGTGGTTGCATTGTTATAATTGAAATACTGGTTCCCATCGTTGGGATTCAGACCATTCATGTTAAAATAATCATACAGCAGCAATGTAAACCATTTATAAGTATAAGATATATAGAGATCTGTTTCAGCATAATTTCCGGCATCGATGATCGTTGTATCATTAAGTTCGATACTATGCTTTGCAAAAGCATAAGATCCCCAGGCTCCAATGTTAAGACCTTTCCAGGAAAATGCAATATTTGGCTGGATGGCAGGTGAGTTGCCATAATCATATCCCCGCCAGATATACCGGCTCATCAAATCGGCTCCGAATAGCAGGGTTGCTCCTTCGTTTCCCGCTTCACCTTCAATTTCAGCGAGCACAGTTTCCTCCTGCGCCAAGAGGTTACCGGACAACCCAATTAACAATAAATAAAAAAAAGATATTGATACTTTTTTCATGCGACCCAGTTAAATATTTAATGCCCTGGCAATTTCACTCTGGCGAAATGGTTTGCTAATGTAATCATCCATCCCGATTTCCTGGCATCGGGCCCGGTCTTCTGTTGATGAATGCGCCGTTAATGCGACAATTTTTACTTTTTTAACAGAACCATTTTCCGGTAAAAGATCGTCTGATTCCATTTTCCGGATGATACGTGTTGCTTCAATTCCATCCATTTCAGGCATCTCCAGGTCCATCAAAATCAAATCATACACATTATGCTTCACCTTTTCAATGGCTTCAAGGCCGTTCTCAACCACATCAACTTTATGTCCGAAAGCTTCAAGCGTTTTTGTTGCAACTTTTTGATTGATTTTATTGTCCTCTGCCAAAAGGATTCTCAGGGAACGCTGGGAGCGAAAACGATGCTTAACCGCATATTTTTCAATGACCCTGATAAGTTCTTCCGGTTGAAATGGCTTGGCAATATAATCGTCCATACCTGCTAACATAAAGCGCTCACGATCTCCTTCAATGGCATAGGCCGTAAACGCCACAACAGTGGTAGGAAAGCGATTTGGATTATTACGTTCAATCTCCCTGAATCTTTCTGTGGCCTCCAGTCCGTCCATTACAGGCATGCGAATATCCATTAAAACGAGATGATACTCCTTCTCCTGAAACATTTTGACAGCCACTTTACCATTTTCCGCAATTTCAATGTTATGGTACCCGTCCCTGTCGAGAGCTGTCTTCGCAACTTTTTGACTGATATAATTATCTTCGACCATTAAAATAGACAAGGTTTTCGATGAATCGTCCTTTTTTTCTGCCTTCAACCTGTCAATTTCAGATTGTGCCATTTTTTCAAATTCGGCAGTAAACCAAAAAGTGGATCCCCGGCCCTCGGTGCTGTCTACACCAATGTCGCCACCCATTAAGTGTGCAAGATCTTTTGAAATTTTGAGACCCAATCCTGTTCCACCATATTTCCGCGTTGTTGATGCATCCGTCTGCGAAAATTCCTTGAACAGTTTTTCCCGGCCACTCGCTGAAATCCCGATACCTGTATCTTTGACATTGCAGCGGATTATGAGTTTTTCGGCAATCTGCGAAACAGATTCAAGCGTGATGGTTATGTTGCCCTCCTGAGTAAATTTGATAGCATTATTGGTAAGGTTGATAATGATCTGTTTAAACCTTACCGGGTCACCTTTTACCTGATCGGGCAGGTCGGGAGAAATCATAAAAAAGAGTTTCAATCCTTTTGCTTCAGCCTTGATATGCAAGATTTTAGTCACTTCATCAACTTGCTGCATCAGGTTAAATGGGATGTTTTCCAATTCAACTTGCCCTGCTTCGATTTTCGAAAAATCAAGGATGTCGTTAATGATCGATAACAGGTTATTTCCGGAGATTTCAATAATGTCGAGATATTCACGCTGCTGATCATTCAAATCAGTATCCTTTAGGATATTAGCCATTCCGATCACGCCATTCATGGGCGTTCGTATCTCATGGCTCATGTTGGCTAAAAAAATGGATTTAGCCCGGCTTTCCCTGACTGCAATCTCCTTTGCCTTTTCCAACTCAATTTCAACTTGCTTCCGGTCATTGATCTCCTGCTGGAGTTGTTCGGTACGCTTGCGAATGATCTCTTCGAGGTGAAACTTATATTGTTCCAGCTTTGTTTCAGCTTGTCTTCTTTCAATAATTTCATTTTCCAGCTGGAAGGAATGTTTCCTGTAAAAATTCCGAAGTACAATGAAAAACGGGGTCAGGATAATCAGGAAGAATAATGCCCGGGCAAAAATTACTATTACTCCTGTGACGATCTCCGTATTTACATGGGAAATATTCATGTCTGCTCCAACCAGGTATTTTTGTCCTCCCGGTGATGATTCACTCAGTACGGCACTTCTGAACGATCCCCATCGGTCCTGAGACGATTCGAAAGTGGGAGCGTTTGACCGGATAGTGGCTTTAAATTCTGGTGTTGCTTCCGGATAATCCTGCCAGTAAAAAGGAAGGTCGTTTTTCGTAATGTCCTCCTCTGTTGCACTGGAAGAGGTAAAATACACATCCCCGTCACGGATTACAGCAGTATACAGATACGACAAATTAGAAATTTTTGCAAAATCACTAAGCATTGCTGTATTCCGGATGTTCTCAGAATCGCTGATCGCTCCTTTTTCAAGAGCCCTGTCATGAAAGTTTTCAGGTAATATATATTTTACATTCCTTGCAGCATAAAGAAGTTTTTCATCAATGTTCCTGAGAATCCTGTTCCGGTCAAAATAACTCACCGCCGTCGCGTATACAACAACCCCGATCAGATATAGGATCATAGGATATAAAAAGGGGCGAAGCGAAGATTTTTTCATGCCTGCATCACTTGGATTAATCATTCAGAATCCTGTGTAATTCTTCAATTTCGATCGGTTTATTCATATAATAATCCATTCCGGCATCAAAAAATTTGTTTCTGTCATCCTCAAATGCATTCGCAGTAATAGCAATAATTTTGACACGGTTATAGGGCTCGTCCTTCCGGGCAGCTTCAATCTTGCGGATTTCACGTGTCGCTGTAATACCATCCATAACAGGCATCATGATGTCCATAAGGATAGCGTCGTAAACATTATTGGTAAATTTAATAACGGCTGCGGCTCCATCCACTGCCGAATCAACTTTGTGACCTGCACGGAGCAATGCTGCCGAAATCAACCTGAGATTAATGGCATTGTCTTCCACGACCAGGATTTTTAATAGTCCTTTGGGTGCATGGACATTGTTTGTGTTCGAATTCTGCTCAATCATATTGATTTATATGTCAAAGCGTGGGTACTATAAAATTCCCAGCTGTCGCTGAGAATTCCGGAGTGTTTCCAGCAAATTGCTTCTGAGATGAATAAAATCTTCGACTCCAGCTGATTTAAACTGTTCTATGAATTCTTTGGGATATCCTGCAACAAGAATCCTGGTTTTACTATTGATTTCTTTAATTTTATGTGCAATTTCCGGAACAATTGTACCATATTCTTCATCCGAACTACAAATAACAACTATTTCAGCCATGGAGGTCGACGCGGCGGCCACCCCTTCATCAACTGTTGAAAAACCCTGGTTATCAAATATTTCATACCCGGCACATCCAAAAAAGTTCGTGGTAAACCCAGCACGGGCCCTGAGCATGGCCAGGTTCCCCATGGTAAAAAGAAAAACGCCCGGACGTTTATTTCCGTTTTTCACAAAAAGTTCAGTGGCGAGCCTGATCTCTTCAAATGGTTGGGCGCCTCTGAATGACGTCATTTTCTGGTAGGCAGATGGGGCAGCTGCCGATTTTTCACTTACATTCCGGATATGGTCGGCCATGGTTTCCTGGAGATTTGGATACTGGTTGGTCCCCAGAATAACGGTTTTGCGCTGAGCAATATCCATCTCCTTTTGCTGGCGGCTGCGTTCAACTTCTTCCTGAATGAAACCCGACTTGATGCAGTCAATGATGCCCCCCCGTGATTCGACTTCCCTGAATAACTGCCAGGCATGCTGTGCAATGGAGTGAGTAAGGTTTTCAACGTAGTATGAACCTGCCGCAGGATCAATTATCTTATCGAGATAAGATTCTTCTTTTAACACAAATTGCTGGTTTCGCGATATTCTGCGCGAAATTTCATCCGGGTCCTTAAACGGAACGTCAAAAGGCAGGATGGTTATGGAATCAGCATTCCCAATCGCGGCCGACATTCCCTCAGTAGTCGTTCGCAACAGGTTGACATAGGGATCATAAATCGACTTGTTCCACAATGCAGTGGTACAATGGATAAATATTCTGAGTGACTCTTCGTTGCCTGGTTTATATTGTTCAACCATCCTTGTCCACAACAACCTTGCAGCCCGTAATTTGGCAATTTCCATGAAATAGTTCGATCCGATTCCCAATGAAAATTGCATAAAAGGGGCAACATCGTCAACTGAAAATCCTTTTCCTGTCAGCCCGGCCAGGTATTCATTGGCAGAAGCCAGGCTGAATGCAAGCTCCTGTACCAGTGTGGCTCCTGCATTCTGAAAATAATGACCGTTGATTGTAATAGCTTTGAAGTGTGGCAATTTCTTGCGCACAGTAGTGAGAAGATATTCAGTTTCTTCTAAATTATGGATCCAGCTCACATAAAAATCGCCATGCAATAACAGGTAGCTGATCGGGTCAAAATTGATTGAGCCCTGAACCATTTCACCGCCCTCGCCCCGGTGGCCGACTTCATAAATAAATAACTCCAGGGTGAGTGGATATGATTGTGAAGAAATAAAGTTAATCCCTGCAGTGGTAAAATCAATGTCTGCCAGCAGTTCACATATTTGCTTATGTGTTGAGATTTCTGTTGCATTCAGTCCTAAAGCTCCAACGCCTTTTTTTATGACATCCTTTGCAAGGGTGTTCGCTTCAATAATATCTGTAGTGTAAAAATCCTGCCTGATAATCCATTCGTTGTTCTGTTTCCTGAGTCCTCTGACGTAAGGTGCAGCATCGGGCAAGGCATTCAGGTATTCAAGTCCATTCAGATCTTCGGCGCGATAATAAGGCTTAACGTTGAATCCTTCATCGGTTTTCCAGATCAGTTTTTTTGTATAATCGGCTCCTTTGAGGTCTGCATTTATCTTTTCCTCCCAGGAGTTCGTTGAATTCGGTGGAAATTCTGAAAACAATTTTGTCTGCTCTGTATGCTCCATGACTAGTTTTTAATGTTTGTAGTTAGAAGGTGTAGTTCAAAAATTTACCGGTAATTGGACTATAAAAGTAAAGCAAATTTAAAGAATTCCATAACTTTACGAAAAAAAACGTATGATACTTGCACTTAGCGGGGCCTCCGGATTTATTGGTCAGGCCCTGATTAAAAAATTCCAGGCTAAGGGATGGTTGGTTCGGGTGATTAATCGTGATTCTTTTTCCATGACAGATGAGAAATTTCTGGAGGAAAAAATTGAAGGAACTGATGCGGTTATAAACCTTGCCGGTGCTCCTGTTGCAAGGAAATGGACAACAGTGAACAAGCAGGAAATCTATGACAGTCGCGTAAATACAACCAGAAAAATCTCTATCGCAATCAACCATGCAAACCATAAGCCTGCACTTTTTATTTCCACTTCAGCCATCGGTATTTACGATTCTGTGAACACCCACACGGAAGATAGTTCATCCTTTGCCGCAACATTCCTGGCTGATGTTTGCAAAGCCTGGGAACATGAAGCAATGCTTGCAGCATCTTCTACCCGGGTGGTCATTTTTCGCACTGGTGTAGTGCTTGGTTCTGATGGAGGCGCACTGGCAAAAATGCATCTTCCTTTCAGCATAGGACTTGGTGGAAAAATCGGGAACGGGGAACAATCAGTATCATTCATCCACCTCAATGACCTGATCAATGCATTGGTTTTTACTATTGAAACCCCTTCGATACATGGAGTTGTCAATGCAGTTTCCCCCTATCCCTCCAATAACGCTGAATTTTCAGACAAATTGGGAAAAGCGCTCGGTCAGCCCGTTTGGTTTACTATTCCTGCTTTCGCTATGAAAATGCTGTACGGCGAAGGTGCCCAGGTTTTACTTGAAGGGCAGAAAGTATTGCCTGAAAAATTAATGAAAGCGGGATTCGAGTATAAATATCCAACTATCCAGAATGCCCTTGTACAGATTTACGGATAAATAATTTTCATCTCATTGATCAGTCGCCCTGCTCCTGCAACTTTATCAATTACAAAAAGGCAATATCGGATATCGAGCGAGATATTGCGGCATTGTGAGGGGTCATAAACCAGGTCGCTTAGGGTGCCCTCCCAGTTCCGGTCAAAGTTTATGCCGATCAGTTCTCCGCTGGCATTCAGAACGGGGCTTCCTGAATTTCCTCCCGATGTATGATTACTTGCTGTAAAAGCCACATGCATCGATCCATCTTTATCTGCATACCTGCCATAATCCTGATTCAGGTACAGCTTTTTAACCCGTGAGTCAACCCTGTAATCAAAAATTGTCGAATCCTCTTTTTGAAGTACCCCGGCAAGCGTTGTGAAATAGTTGTAATGGACTGCATCAGCAGGCTCATAATCATCAACTTTGCCATATGCCAAACGAAGTGTTGAATTTGCGTCAGGATAAAACTTCCTGTTTTGCTGCATCTCCATGAGCGCTGACATATATATCCGCTGCAGGCTGTCAAACCGGGAGGTGTAAACAGCAACAAGGGGCTGAATATCCTTGTCGCTCCGGTCATAAATGCTTTTCATTAAAAGATATGCAGGATCTTTTTCAAGTTTTTTAACCTGCGAAACTTTATAGGATTCAAGAAAAGGGATGATGCGGTTTGAATCAGCGAACAAAGTGGCTGAAAAAAGGTCAGCAGAATAGGTTGAATAATTGTTTTCACCAGATGAAGCTATTTCATCGAAAATTGACGGTAGATATCGTTTATCCATTCCGATCTTCATCTCCCCGAGCATTGCCACCATAGTATTTTGGTCAATCGATGCCTGGTAATTTTTAAAGAAATCGCGGGATGATTTTATTAAACCGGATTTTACTTTTTCAATCTCTGCGGGTTTTGACTCCTTATTCCTGCTTATTTTAACAAGTTCCCTGAATCCTGCTACGAACCGCACCAACTCTATTCCCTGTCCAGCCTCCGTGATGTACAATGCTGATAAATCCAGTGGGAGGTAATCCTGATAGGTCGATTTAAATGAATTGAGCAATCCTCCGTATTTCGTTTTTCGCTCAGGCGCAGAATCAGCCCAGGTTTGAAACTGAAGTTCAAACTTCTTCTTCACCGATATACCATCAACCCGGCGGATGCCCATTGATTCCCCGATCATTTTCTTCCAGTAATTTGCTATCCCATTGGCTTTTGAGGTATACTGGATCCTGACCAGCGGGCTTTCGTTCATGGCAGAATTAATAAGATCAAGCCGCTTTTTACGGATGCTGATCCTTAACGGGTTTTCATGGTTGGCTGTTAAATCAACACCAAATGATGTCAGATATTCCCGGGTAATCCCGGGATAACCAAAAACAAAGGTGAAGTCGCCTTCCTGGTAACCCTTCAGAGAAACCGGCAGGTGATATTTTGGTTTGTAAGGTACATTATCGACTGCAAAATCGGCCGGATCATTATTCTTATTGGCATATATCCGGAAGATCGAAAAATCGCCTGTGTGCCGTGGCCACATCCAGTTGTCGGTATCACCACCAAATTTTCCTATGCTAGTTGGAGGAGCTCCCACAAGCCTCACATCTTTAAATACCTCATTGACAAACATATAATATTGATTGCCATAATAAAAAGGTCTTATCCGGGCTTCAAAATGCGTACCCTGAACAGCAGCCTTTTCTGTTTTTTCAATGTTCTGTTTGATCAACTGTGCTCTTTGAATCTGATTCATCGTTAAATCCACTCCATCAAGCACCTTTCCGGTCACGTCTTCCATTCTTATCAGCAGGGTTACGGCCAAACCCTGACATGGCAATTCTTCCGGGAAGGAGTTGGCCCAAAAACCGTTGGCCAGGTAATCATGCTGTAATGAACTCTGGCGTTGTATGGCGCCGAGACCGCAATGATGATTAGTGAGAATCAGCCCCTGCGCCGAAACGATTTCAGCCGTACAGCCGTTGCCAAACTGTACAATTGCATCCTTCAGACTGGAATGGTTGACACTGTAAATGTCCTCAGCCGTAAGCTTCAGCCCCAGGTCCTGCATTCGCTTTATATTCAGCTGGTCAAGTAACATTGGAATCCACATTCCTTCCTCTGCAGCAGCTAAAAACCGAAAACCGATCATAAAAAGAAAGAGGAAACTGAGTTTTTTCATAGCGTGTTGAGTTGAAATTTCAAATAGCAAATCTTTTTTTCCATGGCAAGCCACCTCTTTTCATAATAGGTTTGAATAGTCAAAACATCATCGATCATACCTGTTTGATAAAGGTCATCGGTGCACCACATCACACCGAAGGCATAGTCATGGATCACATCAAGTGTATATGAGTAAAAAAACGGGTCATCTGTTTTTAAATGTATGATCCCATCTGCTGACAGGACGTTCCGGTATTTATCAAGGAAAAAGGGGGCTGTAAGCCTGCGGCGTGCTTTCCTGACTTGCGGATCGGGAAATGTGATCCAGATTTCAGAGATTTCACCGGGTGCGAATACCTGTTCGATATGATCAACCTGGGTCCTGATAAATCCGACATTTTTCAGTCCCTCATCTGCTACCGTTTTACATCCACGCCAAAGCCTCGCTCCTTTCCAGTCCATCCCTATGAAATTCTTCTCCGGATATTTTGCAGCCAGTCCGACAGTATATTCTCCTTTTCCACACCCAAGTTCAAGCGTAATGGGGTGATCATTCCCAAAAAACTGTTCATGCCATTTCGACCGCATCGGATATCCGGGATATAGATCGCTGTAAGTAGGTTGGAAAAGGTGCGGGAAGGATAGATTTTCCTGGAAGTGAATCAATTTCTTTTTCGCCACAAATCAACTATTTTGATAGCATCCAGGCACCGCTGAAATCACCCGATTTTGCTGAAGAGAGTAATTGCATAGCCTCTTCGCGCTGCGAAAATGCGCCAATTGTGACCCTGAACAAGCCCGACTTTGACCGGTCAAAAACGAATGCCTGAGTCCCATTCTCCTTAAGTTCTGCAATATATTTTTCAGCGTTTTCCTTCGACCGGAAAGCTCCGACAATGATCACATAAGAATTATCAGTCACAACAGCGTTTACAGCCCTTTCAGGTGCAGGCTCCATGCCGGTAACCGCACTGTAATTATTTTCAACTGCGTTGGGTTCTGCCCGGTTGTTATTTGCCGGTCCTTCGGTCGACAAATCTGTATCAAGGTTTACAAGCTCTTCTGATGATCCTTGTTGTTCAAAAGCTGAAGGGACCTGATCGTACTGAAATTGAGGCTCGGAAGGTGTTTGCGGAGCTTCCTTTTTTTCAACCAGTGAAGCTGAGGAGAACCTGGAAATGACTGAACTCAGGATTCCGGCATTATTGGTGGTATTTGATTGGTTCCGGTCATATTGTGTTACTCCGATCAAGGCGGCAAGGCCGATAGGTAAAGCAAGGATAGCGGCCCATTTGAGGGAACGGGGGAATGATACTTTCCTGCCACCTGGAGCGATTGCAGAAACAGTCATGTTTCTGTCAAGACTCATCACGGAAGTATTCCTGCTGATCGGCGGAGAAATAAATGAAGCAAGGCCGAAAGCATCCGGCAGTAAATTGGCCATTTTATCCTGTTCAAACTGGATATTCCCTTCCCTGCCTGAGAAGAGGCGACCAACTTCAGGAATAACGAAAGATTTACCGGTTTTTAATGAATGGCGGCATTCTTCAATAAAAACATTAATCAGCTTACAGGCGTCAAGGTATGAAGTGCCAAAAGCAGCGACTACGGCATTTGCAAGAAGCCCGTCATTTTGCTTAAGGTTGATATTGAAGAGAAGCTTCTTTGCAGGAGGTTGAAATGAGTGATGCACCGGGTCAATGCGGGCCGGGGAATAATTACCAATGAAACCTCCAAATCCCGGAATGATTACACAGTCGTGCACTGACAACAATTCAGCAATACAAATTCGGATATCCATATATCTGATTTTTATCGAAACGGCTAAGATACGGGATTATTAAAGAACGATTCAGATTCTGTTAGTAATTTTTAATAAATCTGAAGGGATATCAATCGAAACACTTTCAAATTCAGTAATCTGGGTTTGCATTCTGAACCCATGTTCAAGCCAGCGCAGTTGCTCTAACGATTCTGCCCTTTCAAGAGGTGTTTCGGGCAGGTTAACTAGATCGCCTAAAACCATTGACTGATATCCATAAATTCCTACATGCTTATAATAGGTTGTCACAGACAACCATGATTCCAGGTCCTTTTCACGGGTGTATGGAATCGGTGAACGGCTGAAAAGCAGAGCGGATCCATTCTTATCAATTGTGACCTTAACGACATTCGGATCGGATATCTCCCCATGGTGGGTGATTTTCTTGATAAGTGTTGCCAGCAGGGTTTCACGGTCAGCAAAGCAATCAGCCAATTGACGGATCTGTTCTGGGTCAATAAAAGGTTCATCCCCCTGGATGTTTATAACGTAATCATAAACATCCCCATTATTCCGGAGGATTTCGACTGCTTCATAACAACGTTCAGTACCACTGCGATGGGATGAACCGGTCATAAGCGCTTTCCCATTAAATAAGCCGACATGATTGAAGATAGCTTCATTATCAGTTGCAATCACAACATTGGAAAGCCGGTCACATTTCATGGCCTGTTCATAAACACGCTGGATCATGGTCTTGCCATCGATCATAACAAGTGGCTTGCCTGGAAATCGTGTTGAGGCATATCGCGCAGGAATTATCCCTAAAATCCTCATCGCTTAATCTCCTTTTGATGACCCTCGCAAACAGATATGCATTTAACCGTTTCCGTGATCTGATACAATTAAAAAAGTCCGTGTAACTGGGCATTGATCTTTTCAATCACGGAGCCCAGGTCTTCCGGGTTTTCACTTACCTTCAGGGTATCGGCATCGATGATAAGGAGTTTCCCGAATTTATAATTTTCGATCCAATCCTCATAGATCTCATTGAGGTTTTTCAGGTAATCGAGGCGGATTGCATTTTCATAATCCCTTCCACGCTTTTGAATCTGGTTAACCAGGGTAGGAACACTAGCCCGGAGATAAATTAAAAGATCGGGCGGCTGGATGAAGGTACTCATAAGATCGAAAAGCGACCTGTAATTATCAAAATCGCGGGTACTCATGAGATTCATTGAATGCAGGTTGGGGGCAAAAATATATGCATCCTCGTAAATAGTTCGATCCTGGATCACTGTTTTCCCCGATTTACGGATATCGACCACCTGCCGGAAACGGCTGTTTAGAAAATATATCTGCAGGTTAAACGACCAACGTTGCATATCCTCATAAAAGCTGTTAAGGTATGGGTTGGTGTCAACATCCTCGTAATGCGGATCCCATCCGAAGTGTTTCGCTAGCAAACCTGTCAGTGTTGTTTTCCCGGATCCGATATTACCGGCGATCGCAATGTGCATAAGTTAAATTTTGTGCTCAAAATTAACAAAAGGAATCAATCCTTCGATAATAATTGCAGTATTTCATCCACATATTTTCGGTCATTTGAGAGTCGGGGAACCTTGTGTTGGCCGCCCAATTTGCCTTTCATTTTAAGCCAGTTGTAAAAAGTGTGCGGAGGCAGGACCCTGATGCGAGGTTCCTCAAGCAACAAGCCATGATATCGTTTTGCTTCATAATCAGAATTCAACGATTTCAGCGCTGTATCCAATGAGCTGGTGAAAAAAGCCAGGTCATCAGGCTTTTTCTCAAATTCAATGAGCCATTCGTGGGCACCTTTCTGATCACCCTGCAGATATACAGGGGCAGCAGTATATTCGGTGATAATGGCCCGGCTGCGTTCACAGGCAATGGCAATGGCTTTTTCAGCGTTGTCTATGATTAATTCCTCACCAAATGCATTGATAAAGTTCCGGGTACGACCTGATATTTTTATCCGGAATGGTTCAAGCGAGGTAAAATGGACAGTATCTCCGATTTGGTAGCGCCATAACCCTGCATTTGTTGTTATAACCATCGCATAATTTGTAAACAACTTAACCTGATCAAGGCAGAGGACTTCGGGTTCTTCCAGCCCCACCTTGTCGAGTGGAATGAACTCATAATAGATACCATAATCGAGCATCAGCAACATATCATCAGCACTATTCCTGTCCTGAATACCAAAAAAGCCTTCAGACGCATTGTATGTTTCAAGATAATTTACTTTTTCTGATGGCAGGATTAGTCTGAATTGTTCACGGTAAGGTGAAAAGTTTACGCCACCATGAATGAAAAGCTCAAAATTAGGCCACACTTCAAGAATATTCGATTTACCAGTCAGCTCCAGCACCCTTTTAAAGAGCAGAAGAGTCCAGGAGGGAACCCCTGAAATGTTGGTCACGTCATGCTGAATCGTAGCCATGGCCATTTTCTCAATTTTACTTTCCCATTCATCCATCAGGGCGATTGATAAATTCGGGGTGCGCATAAATTCGACCCACCCTGGAAGATTCTGGATCAGGATAGCGGAAAGATCGCCCTGGTAATACGATTCATTATTCACCTCCATAATCTGATGAGATCCTCCCATTGCAATCGCCTTCCCGTCAAAAAGTTTCGTCTCAGTATGATTGTTGCAATATATTGACAGTAAATCCTTGCCCCCCTTAAAATGACACTCTTCAAGCGCTTCCTGGCTCACAGGGATAAATTTACTCTTATCGCTGGTTGTTCCTGAAGATTTGGCAAACCATTTAATTTCTGAAGGCCATAAAATGTTCTGTTCTCCCTTGCGCAAGCGGTTAATGGATCCCTTTAATGATTCATAATCAAACAAAGGAAGGCGTTGCTTAAACTGATCAGGGACAACAATTGATTTAAAATCGTAATGTTTGCCCAATTCCGTATTGCGTGCGGTAGCAAGGAGTTTACGCAACCATTCGGTTTGAACTTCATGGGGGTATTTCATGAAAAGTTCAATCTGGTGAATACGTTTTTTCATCAGCCAGGAAACGACAGCATTGATTAAGGCCACAGGCAGGGTGTTTGGTTAGGGTGGTCAAAAATACGATTAAAAAAGTATTTGTTACGTTTTTTTTTAGTATTTTACTTTGCAAAAGGATATTTATGTTGTATGTTTGCACAACCTAACATCTGCTACTCTTTGCTTGGTTCGCAGACTGATCAGTAAATCGCTCACTCAAACTAAATATTTGACTAAGTCAATGAAAATCCTTGTTTTAAATTGCGGTAGTTCCTCTATCAAGTATCAACTCATAGAAATATCTGCTGAAGCTGATCTTAAAGCAAAAGGGTTACTCGACCGTATCGGGTTACCTACCAGTGAGCTCACCCATCAGGTGACTGGAAAGGATAAATATAAACTTTCTCAGGAGGTGTCTGATCATCAGATCGGGATCAATCTCATTCTTAAAACACTCAAGGATCCGGTATATGGTGTGATAGAAGATGAGAATGAAATTGTTGCCGTTGGACATCGTGTGGCCCACGGAGGAGAGAATTTTAAAACAAGTGCCCTGATTACGGAAGCTGTTAAAAGAGATATTGAGAAATGCATTGAACTTGCTCCTTTGCACAACCCTGCCAACCTGAAAGGAATCCTTTCAATCGAGGCTATCCTGCCAAAAGTGCCGCAAGTAGCGGTTTTTGATACATCCTTTCATCAATCCATGCCAAATTTTTCATACCTCTATGCCATCCCCTATGAATATTATGAAAAATATAAAATACGCCGGTATGGATTTCATGGAACATCTCACAAATATGTAGCTCAAAAGGCCTGCCGTTACCTGGGAAAAGATTTCGACAACATCAACATTATTACATGCCATCTTGGCAATGGCTCGTCCGTTGCAGCAATTCAAAAAGGCAAATCTGTCGACACTTCAATGGGTTTTACACCGCTTGAAGGATTAATGATGGGTACCCGAAGCGGCGATGTTGACCTTGGGGTTTTACTGTTCATGGCCGAAAAGGAAAATCTCAGTATTGCCGACACCAATGCCATGTTTAACAAAAAAAGCGGTGTTTGTGGAATTTCAGGGATTTCGTTTGATATGCGTGATGTGGAACAAGCTGCCGAAAACGGAAACAAGAGGGCACAGTTGGCCCTGGATATGTATGCTTATCGTGTTAAAAAGTACATTGGGGCTTATGCAGCGGCTATGGGCGGGGTTGACCTGATCGTGTTTGCAGGAGGTATTGGCGAAAATGACCGTGCTACAAGGAAACGAATCCTTGACGGGCTTGAATTCCTTGGAATCCAATTCGATCCAGAACGCAATACCACAAGGGGAAAGGAAGCCATCCTCACACGACCCGGCTCCCCGGTCGTCTCCATGGTTATGCCAACAAATGAAGAACTGGTTATTGCCATTGACACTTTCAATATTGTCACTAACGCTGATTTTACAATTTAATTCATAAAACTATGGCCTCAATAAGTTTGTATATCGTAGAAGATGAGCTGATTATTGCTCATGACCTAAAAGCCAAGTTAACCAATCTTGGCTATGAAGTGCTTGGTATCGATACCAAAGGAGAAAGCGCAATTGAAAACATTGCGAACCTTCAGGACACCAACACGGAACCCGATATCGTCATCATGGATGTCAGGCTTGCCGGAAAAATGGATGGCATTGAAGCAGCCCGCATTCTGACCGAAAATTATAACTGCGGGATCATTTTCCTTACTTCCCTGAATAAGAATGAAGTATTTTCAAAATCATTCTCGTTAAAGCCTTACGCCTATCTTTTTAAACCCGTAGATATCGATCAGATACGCGTAGCAATTGAGGTGGCAAACTACCAGCGCAACCTTGAAATCACGAATGAGCGCATTATTTCTGAACTGAAAGGTGAAATTGAACAACGTAAGAAAGTTGAGAAAGATCGGAATCTGCGGCTGCAGGAACGCATCCGTGCCGAGCAGAAAGTGAATCAACTGCTCAAACAAAAACATCACATGGAAATCGATTTGATCAACCGTGAACTGGCTACTTCCTCGATCTTCATTTCACAAAAAAACAAAATTATCGGTTTGATTAAAAAGGACATCAACCGTCTGATGAAAACTGAAAAAAGCATCACCAAGGTTGAAATCTCGAGGGTCCTGAAATCCATTGATGAGAACATTAAATTTGACAATGACTGGTACCGCATCAAAGCCCATTTTGAAAAGATACATCCGGGTTTCTTCGACCGTCTCAGAAAGAAATATCCCCAGCTTACGCCCAACGACCATAAACTTTCCGCTCTGTTGCGCATGAACCTTAACACAAAGGAAATTTCCCAGATCCTGAAGATTACGGCCCCAAGCACTGAGATTTCAAGGATCCGCTTACGGAAAAAACTTGATTTACCCAAAGGCATCAATCTAACCCAGCATATTTGCGAAATATAACAAAAAACGCGGCTTACGCCGCGTTTTTTGTTATAACTTTTCTGCCATTTCATCACTGATATCAAGGGTATGGAAAACGTTTTGGACATCTTCGTCCTCCTCGATGATATCGATCAGTTTTAAAACCTTTCTCGTTGCATCTTCGTCAAGTGAGACAGTGGTTTTAGGTATCCGCTGAAGAGAGGCACTTTCAGGTTCAATTTTCAGTTGTTCCAGCTTCTTTATCATACTGCCAAAATCTTCCATAGCAGTTGTGATCGTGAAGAACTCATCCTCAAGTGAGATATCCTCGGCTCCGGCATCAATCATTTCCATCTCAAAATCATCCTGGTTTAAATCTCCCTGAGGAACCACAAAAATCCCTTTACGGTCGAACAGATAATTCAACATCCCGTTCTGTCCAAGTTCTCCACCATGTTTATTGAAATAGGCTCGAACATTTGACACGGTCCGCTGCAGGTTATCGGTTGTACATTCAACAAAAATTGCAACACCATGAGGCCCTTTCCCTTCATAAGTTGTCTCCAGGAGCGCTGCAGCATCCTTGTCTGCTCCTTTGCTGATCGCCCGCTGAATATTATCTTTGGGCATTGATGCTCCCTTGGCATTGGCTATGGCCAATCTTAATCTTGGATTTCCATCAGGATCAGCTCCTCCTTCCTTTACCGCAATGGTAATATCTTTAATGATCTTGGAGAAAATTTTCGATCTTTTGGCATCCAAAGCGCCTTTTTTTCGTTTAATGGTTGACCATTTATTGTGACCTGACATATATTGATTGTTTATTGATTAACAATGTAAAATTAATAAAAAAAGGTTATCTAATCAAAACGATTGGTAAATTTGGGGTCGCAAACTTACGAAAATCCTCTGCTCGCGTGCAACGAAAGACAAGTTTATTTTTCCTTTTTCTTATCGCAACTTCTTTGTCGTTATTTCGTTGTGCAAATCCGGTCACTCCCGATGGCGGGCCAAAAGACCTGAAACCGCCGACAGTCGTGGCCTGCGAACCACCAAATTTCTCTGTAAACTTTAAAGAAAATAGTTTTCAGGTTGACTTCGACGAATTTATCAACCTTAAGAATCCGGCGACCGAGGTTTTCATCTCCCCCCCGCTAAAGACACCACTGGACCCGCGATTGCGTGGAAAATCACTCTTAATGAAATTTGACGACACATTGGTTCCCAACATAACCTATTCAATATCCTTTGGAAATTCCATAAACGATTTCACAGAAAACAACATCCTGAAAGGATTCAATTATGTTTTTTCAACCGGTGCATTTGTTGATACCCTGTCCCTTCAGGGAACCCTCGTGAATGCCTTTGATCATAAACCGCAGAAGGATGTATTTGTTGAATTGTATCTCAACAACAACGACACCCTCCCGCTTGATTCTCTTCCCCTGCACTTTCAACCCTATTACCTTACAAAAACAGATGATAATGGCAATTTCATTTTCAATAATGTCCAGGATAAACAATACAAGCTTTTCGCACTTGCCGATCAAAACGGAGATTTGATCTTCAATCAACTAACTGAGAAAATTGCATTCGCCGACAGCCTTGTCAGACCCTATTATATTACCAGAAAACAAGCAGATAGCACCCAAAAAGACACTTCGGTTGCAATCCTGCCTGAAACATCACCGGCCAGGACCGTCAATCCTGAATCCAGGAGAAAAGCTGATTCTGCGCACAACGCCGATTCAATAAAAAGGAATCAGCTTCTTTATCCTTCATTTCCCTTGTTTCTGTTTGAAGAGACCGATTCCATTCAACGGATTGTTAAATCGAATTTCACCACTGAGGGAATGGCTGTTTTCGTTTTCCGTTACCCGGCACAAAATATCCGGTTCGTTTCTTTGAACTTCGACTCGATTGCCCCCTGGCATCTGACAGAATACTCGGCAAAAAAAGACTCAGTGACCCTTTGGATAACCCGTCCTGAAACAGATTCCCTGACTTTGAAAATCATGAACGGGAATACTGTCCTTGACACTGTCACGCTGGAATTGACCAAAAAAGAGGCACCAAAGAAATCGGATAAAAATGCTGGGCCCACCCAACTCATCATGAGCACCTCAATAAAGGGGAGTGGACTGAATCAGTTCAAGCATAATCTCATATTGACCTTTTCTTATCCGCTGATCCGCTGGGATTTTAGCAGGTTTTTTCTTATTGCGGATAAAGATACTGTTCATCCAAAAATTGAATTCACCGACAGCTTGAAACGAAATATTATCATTCACCAAAAATGGTCAGAGGATAAAACTTACAAAATCATGGTCCCGGATTCAGTATTTTATGGAATAAACAATATCAGCCATGATACTATCCGGCTGGATTTTAAAACAAAATCGGAACGAGATTTCGGAAATCTGATTCTTTCCATGAATAGGCAAAAGCGACCGGGACAATATCTCATTCAATTGCTCGATGAAAAAGAATCAACACTGTTGGAAGAGCAACTGGTGCCGCAATCAGGGAAAGTCAGTTTTAATTTCATGCCCGCCGGGAAATATAAAATCAAAGCAATTCACGACCGGAATAACAATTTGCGATGGGATACAGGAAATTACAAAATGAAGATTCAACCCGAGGATGTGATATATTTACCTAAAACTGTGGAGATACGATCAAATTGGGATGTCGAAGAAAATTGGGATTAATGCATGACACACTGGTTGATGCATTCAATTACATTCGCAAGAACAGTTGTTTTTAAGGAATAAAGGATCATCTTTCCATCACGTTTCGATTCAAGTAAGCCCTTATTTTTTAAGATATTCAGGTGATGAGAAGCAGAGGCTTGTTCAATATTAAGTCGTTCATAAATCTCTGTAACCGTAAGTTTTTTATTTTCCGTCAGGAGGTCGATGATCGCAATACGCATGGGATGCGCCATAGCACGCAGTTTACTGGCAGCAAGTTCGAGTTTTTGAATGTCTAGGTTGTTTTTCTTCTTCATAGCGTGTTAATTTTGATTTTGTGTTACAAAATTAACAAAAAACAGTTACTGATATATATAAATATGTAAGTTTATTTTTCAAAAACGCCTGTAAAGGAAAAGCGTGTACCATCAAACAAGCCCCGGTCACTTAATTTAAGATCAGGGATGACCAGTAAAGCCATAAATGATAAGGTCATGTATGGTGCCGATAATGAACTTCCAAGTTGTTTTGCAGCCTTATCCATTTCATCGTATAAACGTGCCACCTCAAAACCATCAATTCCCGACATAATTCCTGCAAAAGGCAATGGGAGCAAACATGTTTTTTCTCCATCCACCAATGAAATACCCCCTTTTGCTTCGATAATCTGGTTAATGGCAGTGGTTATGGAGGCATCATCAGCACCGACTGCAACAATATTATGACTGTCATGCGCCACGCAGGAAGCTATCGCACCATTTTTCAATCCAACGTTGCTGATAAAACCGATCGCTGCAGGCGCTTCATTGTAGCGGTTCTTGACTACTATTTTTAGAATATCACGGCCCGGATCACTAATCACATAATTTCCCTCAACCAATGGCTCGGTAATAATATTTGAGGTGATCAGTTGTCCATCAAACGCCCCGATCACGCGGATGCGTTCACCATGGGATTCGATACCGATCTCCCGGCTTTGTATTTTTGCTATTTCGAATTTGTTTCTTGGGGTTTCAAGAACACTTGTGATCAGCGTTTTACCACTTTCTGCTACTTTTTGGCCATTGACATAGGTTGCAAGTACATTAAAATCATGCAGGTTGTCGACACGAATAAAATCTGCAGCATCGCCAGGTTGTAACAATCCGATATCCAGGTTGTAATGCTTAACCGGGTTATAGGTACAGCAACGAAGTACATTCATAACATCAAGCCCCTTTTCAAGTGCCCGTTTCACCGCCAGGTTTATATGTCCTGACACAAGGTCATTGGGGTGCTTATCATCAGAACACAGCATGACCTGATCGGGATACTCATCAATCAGTGGGTAGAGTGTTTCAAAGTTTTTTGCGGCACTTCCTTCACGGATCAGGATATGCATTCCATATTTAATCTTTTCAAGTGCTTCTTCCATCGAAAAACACTCATGGTCGGTTGAGATCCCGGCATTGATATATTTTTGGGCATTTTCACCGGTCACGCCCGGCGCATGTCCATCAACCGGCTTGCCCGATTTCTTTGCGAGGTCAAGTTTTGCAATTACTTCACCGTCATTGAACAATACGCCTGGAAAATTCATCATTTCAGACAGATACTTTATTTCAGGCATTTGAAGAAGTTCATCAACTTCAGCGACACCAAGGCTCGCCCCGGCTGTTTCAAATATCGTTGCTGGCACACATGAGGGTGCCCCGAAATTAAATTTGAACGGAACCTTCTTTCCGTTATCGATCATAAATTTCACCCCGGAAACTCCAAGCACGTTCGCTATTTCATGCGGGTCGGATACCGTGCCAACGGTTCCATGAACTACTGCAAGCCTGGCAAACTCCGATGGTATCAGCATCGAACTTTCGATATGAATGTGTGCATCAATCAGGCCGGGAAGTATCAGATCGTCGGGTTTAACCTGTTCTTCCCGAATCGCACTGATTTTGCCATCACGAACGACGACAGTACCTTTGAAAATGCGCCTGGCGACCACATCGACAATATTTCCCTGAATTTCAAATGAATTATGTCCCATAACAAAAGTTGTTTATGTAAGTAATTTTTAATTTTTAATTTTTAATTGATTCCCGGCCAATTGTCCGCAGGCAGCATCAATATCCTTCCCCCTGCTCTTCCTGATATTGACAACAATATTACGCTTTTCAAGAAATGTGACAAATGCTTTAGTCTTTTCAGCGCTTGTTTTAGTAAAACCAGATTCCTTTACAGGATTGTATTCAATGATATTGATTTTCACAGGGAAATTCCTGCAAAAATTTGCCAGATCCTGTGCATCGGTTGCAGAATCATTGAACGATCCAAAAAGAATATATTCAATTGTAATGCGTTTGCTTGTTTTCTGATTGTAATATTTTAATGAGTCTGCCAACTCTTTAATCGGGTGTTTCAGATTAAAAGGAATGATCTGATCGCGTTTGGCATCAGTTGCAGCATGTAATGACAAGGCAAAGTGATATTTAGGATCATCATCCGCCATTTTTTTTATCATCCTGGGAATACCCACACTTGAAACGGTAATTCGTTGCGACGACATGCCCAGTCCATCGTCGGAAGTGATTTTTTCGATGGCGGTTTTTACGTTTTCATAATTCAGAAATGGTTCACCCATTCCCATAAAAACAATATTGGAGATCCCGGATCCCGAACCCAGCATCCCGGTAACCTGGTCAACAATTTCGCCAGCCGAAAGATTCCTTTTAAAGCCTGATCGTCCGGTAGCACAAAATTTACAACCTAGGGCGCATCCAACCTGTGAGGATATGCAAGCCGTCATACGATCCTCCGACGGAATCATAACCCCTTCAACCCATTGGTCATCATGCAACCGAAATCCGATTTTTACAGTTCCGTCAGCACTTTTTTGATGGATTCCGGCGACAGCTGTGTTAAATGAAAAATGATCCTTCAACAACTGGCGTGCTACTTTGCGAAGGTTGGTCATCTCGTCGAATGACTGGCAGGATTTCCGCCATAACCAATCATGTGCCTGCTTTGCCCTGAATTTTTTTTCTCCGTGTAAAAGGAAAAATTGTTCAAGTTCAGCTAACGTTATGTCCCTGATATCAGGGTTTGCTTCACCATTCATCTTTCTTAACCGCAAAAGGCTTCATTTTTTCTATTAACGTTGAAATCAGTCTCTGCATGGTAGTATCGACCTGGTAGAGGTAGGAATCCCAGTTTTGATTATAGGCAGGATCTTTTTTATTCATCCATTTTTCAATCGGAAATCGCGAGTTTCCTTTCAAATTGAAGTCAGTGAGCGTATACCGGTATTTATTCTCTTTAAAATCCATTTTAATCTGATACAAAATCAAGCCACCGTCCCTTCTTACTCCAGCCTTCTCATCCATATAATAAATTTTCATACGGCCTACTCCTTCAATCTTACTGTTAACTTTATCCTGGATGTTATATACAGATTGCGGATTCGTATAATAATATCCGAACCATTCAATGGCTTTATCATATAAATGGTCGGGAGTTCCCTCCTGTTCAACAACTTCCCTGTACATGATCTTTTTAGAATCGGGTTCAACCGGCAGATTTGGAGCAGGAGTTTGCTGCTGGGCAAATAACCTGGCACTCATCATCGCAAGTACAAACATGAATCCGGTGATAAAAACCGAGTTTCTCATATATATGTATTTTGATATTTACAATATTAAAGAAAATCTAATAAAAAAGCCCCGATTACTCAGGGCTTTTTTTAAAATGTTGCAAACGGTTAGTACATATCACCCATTCCACCCATGCCAGGATTCATCGGGGGCATGGCAGGTTTTTCTTCTT
>CAISJJ010000096.1 GCA_903885595.1 uncultured Bacteroidales bacterium | reverse complement strand
TACCGGTAATTGTTTTGTTTTGAAAATTCAGGTTCATGGCTTTGCTCCATTTTTAATTAACAAGTTGACTATTGAATCGATAGTAGCAAAATTTTCAGGCAGAATATCCATGCCATCAATCGAAATTCCATACATTTCATCCAGCGCGGTAACTAAAGTAACAATATCAAAGGAATCAAGCATCCCATCTTCAATACAATTGGTTTCCTCATTGAACTCAAATTCAGGACGAATATCCCGCAATATGCTAATTATTTGTTGCTTCATATTGAATGTTTTTATTGGTTAAAACATAATCATACAAATTTTCAGAAAAGAAACCATAATGCATATACCGTTTTATTGCATTTTCGTTTGTTTTAATAACCCAAAAAAGTTGTCTCTTTGTCCCGGTACTTCTTTTAAAATATTCATTTAATAAGTGAGAGCCAACTTTTCTATTTCGATGTTCAGGATGCACAAACCAATATCTCAAATACGATGTAATTCCAATCAGATCAAATATAACAAAACCCAAAATAATATTATCTTCCTCCAGGATAATTAAATGATTTGAATTAATCCATCGATTGATTTCCTCAATGGTTGGTAATTGTTCTGCAATAGGGTCAAAATACTGATTCAGTATATTAAAAATAATTGGTGCGCATGATGTGTCCGATAATTTCAAACCTTTAGCAATGTTAATGTCATCTACTGTTAATGACTCCCTTGACATTCTGTTGAGAACAGTATAATGATAAAATCCATTTTCCTTGAAAACTCCTGTTATCGCTTGTATCTCGGGTTCTTTCCCAATTATGTCAACTACAAGCTGTGTTTCATCCGTCATCGTTTTCAGCTTATTAAGCGCCTTGTTTAAGGCTTCAAGGGTGGTGGTGGCATAAAATAAATAGGTGAATTCATTATTGTTCCTGAAGAAAAAGACTGTCTCTTCCTCCTCCAATTTATACAATTTCCCCTGTTCAATCCAACCATTCGTTTTATCCACTTCAGGAAAAAAATTTGTGAGAAATCCATTTTTGAAATCCTTTACTACTTTCATAGCTTGTCGAATCTCATTAAATGTGAATAGCTTATCCATTATTGACAATTTTATCCAATTGTAACCTGTCAATTTTTCCGTTGACATTTCTTGGCAAAACATCCAATTGGTGGAATACTGTCGGTATCATATATTTTGGCAATATTTCCCCTATCGACTTCTTTACTTCTGCGATTGACACCGGAGTTTGATTTTCATAAAACAATGTTATCACTTTTTTATTCCGGTTATAGACTATACAACCATTTTCGACAAGTTTCAGTGTATTAATAATTACATGCTCTATTTCCAGTAGTTCTATTCGATAACCCATATGTTTCACCAAGCTGTCTTTACGTCCTTTAAAAACAATTTCGTCAAATCCATTTTTAAAGACGATATCCCCGGTACGATAAATAATCTCAGGGTAAGCAATATTAAGCGGATTTTGAACAAATGCAGCAGCTGTCATTTCAGGGTTGTTATAGTAGCCCATGGCAAGTGAAGTCCCCCTTACACATAATTCGCCTTCTTCATTTTTACGTGCAATTTCACTTTTGTCATTCAATATTAAAATGTCTGTATTACGACAGGGAAAACCGATTGGAATTGGTTCATGATCAGGGATCTCCCTGTCAACAATAAAATAAGTACAATCAAGGGTTATTTCAATAGGGCCATAAAGGTTGACAAATTTTATGCCAGACAAATGTCTCCGCCCATAATTAAACTGTTGGGTTGGGAATACCTCTCCAGCAAACCAAACAGTTTTCAATTCTGGCAAGGTGATCTTGCGCAGTAAATCCATATTGGCAATATTCACCATAATTGTTGGCACCCAAAAGAGAAATGTAATATGTTTTTCCTGAACCAGGTTAAGAATTTTCGCGGGAAATGGTGAAAAAGATTCAGGCAGTAAGACGATTGTGCTTCCTTTTGCCATTAACATACACAACTCAAAGCTGTAAATATCGAATACCAAAGGAGACAGTGAACCTATCACTTCGTATTCTGATATAAAGAGTGTCTCGATTGCCCATTCCGTAAAATCAATAAAACTCCTGTGATTGAGAACAACCCCTTTGGGCGTACCAGTAGAACCAGAGGTATTTATTATGCACAGAGGATCCGTATCAATCATACCAGCCAATCTTTCCTCAATAAAACCATCGGAATTATTATACTGCACATTGATATTCTCAATGAGAAGAATTGGTATCAATAAATTACAATCTTTTATAATGTCAGTGTGCTTTTCACAGGTAATTACTAATTCAGGTTTTATGAGTTCCAATATATTTGCGAGACGCAGGCTGGGTGATTTTATATCAAGATTCATGTATATATTTCCAGAGTATGTGATTGCAATATCTGCAACAATGCTATCAATTGTCTTTGGAAGAAAAACAGCTACAGGCCGGTTAAAATTCCAGTTGATAGCCTGGCAAATTTTACCGGCAAGATCTTTAGATCTATTATTTAAATCAAAAAAGGAAATGTGGTTATTTTCTTCAATCACAGCTGTCTTTTGCGGCGATATTTCAAGCGTTCTGATAAAGTATTCTAAAATATTTTTTTTCATAAAAATTCTATTTCTACAGATAGAGAGTTATTACCGCTTTACTTTTAATAATAAATTATCAGCAATCTTGAGAAACCACTACACTATCTTTTTCAAACTCCTTGTATTGTTGTAATATTGCTCTCCATACTTCATGTTGGTCATACCGGTTGACGATCATCTCCCTTGACACTTTCGCCATCTGCAGCCGTTGTTCGGGTTGATTGATCATTTCCCTCATTGCCTTAAGCACTGCGTTGCTATTCTTGACCGGGATAATTATTCCGTTTATTCCATCATCAATAATTTCATTACACCCATTAATATCCGACACCACACATGGCACCCCCATTGCCCCTGCCTGCATCACAACGTTTGGAAATCCTTCCCGGTAGCTTGGAAAAACAAGGACCTGGCTTATTGCCAAATAGGGTCGTACATCATTAATAAAACCGATAAAGCGTATTCCCGGATGGGAACAGATCGATTTAGTCGTGCTTGGCAATAAAGGATCCAAATCATTTTCGAATGGTCCAACCAAAATAAGACGCGTTTTCTGATTTTCAGAATACAATTGGACAAATGCTTCAACTAATTCATTGATTCCCTTGTCCTTCACCATTCGTCCGATAAAACAGTAAATGAAATCCAAATCTGATAACACAAGGTTTTTCTTCAGATCCTGTAAACTACCGGGATCTACCGAATTGTCGGAAAATTCCCTGGTATTGATGCCATTTGAACTGCCATTAAGGATTACATTTATTTTCCCGGGATCGGCATAATGATTTTGAAGAATGATTTTTTGCAATCCATGTGAATTAGGATAAACTTTGGTAGCTATTGCATAGGTAAACTTTTCAATTATGTTAAGCATCATTCTTTTTAAGCCGGTTTCCTCCAGTAAAGGCAGGCCTGCCACGGTGTGCAAGCGTACTGGTACTCGTGCCAGCCACGCAGCTGTTATTCCGATCACTCCAGCCTTTGGAGTATGTGTGTGAACTATAAAAGGTTTTTCCACAAGCAAAAAAACCAATAACTTAAAAAGCGCTACCAAATCGTGTAAGGGAGTAATTTTGCGACTCATTTCTATAGAATGGACCCGAACCCCCTGCCTTGCCTTTACCAACTCAAGTTGCTCTCCACCAGACGAAACAGCAATAACATCGTAATACTGCTTCATAAAAGACAATTGGCCATCAAGCAATTTGTTCAATGATTCCGGAACAGTCGTAATACGTATAAGCTTTTT
>CAISJJ010000095.1 GCA_903885595.1 uncultured Bacteroidales bacterium | reverse complement strand
GGACCAATTCATTACTCAGACTCAGCATTCTTTTTGAAGATGCCCGGGTTACAAACCAGGGAATTTTCCTTGAATATCAGTTGCCCAGTTATGGGAACCGGATTGACTGCATTGTGTGCGGGAAGGATAAAACAAATAAAGACCAGGCTGTCATTATTGAACTGAAACAATGGAGCCAGGTAAAATTGTCAGAATATGACAGCGACCGTGTGGTAACCTGGGTTGCTGGAGGGAATAGAGATGTGTTGCATCCATCGGTTCAGTCATTAAGCTACCGTGACTACCTGGCTATGAACCATACAGCTTTTTACGATGAAACCTCACCGATTGGCCTCCAGTGTTGCTCATACCTTCATAATTACCGCATCGTTGATAATGACCCCCTGTTTGATGAACGGTTCAGGTCCTATACGACCGAGTCTCCTGTATTCACATTGGATGATTCAACAGAGTTGGGGGCCTATATTTATAACCGGGTTGCCAGCGGTGACGGAATGGAAATTCTGGCGAGAATAGAAGCCGGGAAACACCGTCCTTCAAAAAAGCTGATGCAGCATGTGAGTGAAACAATTAAAAAGAAGCTAAACGGCGAATTCCGGTTGCTCGGGTCTCCTAATGAGGATTACATTTTACTCGATGAACAAATCATTGCCTATGATGATGTTCTTTCTATAGTTAAAAAGGGGATTTCAAGCCGCCACAAGTTCAGTATTATTATCAAGGGTGGACCAGGAACCGGTAAATCGGTAATTGCCCTGAAGCTCCTGGCCGACCTGAATACACTTGGCTTTAATGCTCAATATGCCACTGGGTCTAATTCATTTACCGAAACACTGCGAAAGATTGTTGGCAATCATTCCAAAGGACATTTCAAGTACTTCATGAGCTATGGAGATGCCGAGCCGAACGAAGTGGATGTGCTGTTGATGGATGAATCGCACCGGATCCGGGCAAAAACAGGTTATCCCTTTAAATCAACCGGCAGGTTACAGATTGAAGACCTGATCAGGGCTTGTAAGATTGCTGTTTTCTTTGTGGATGACCTGCAGGTAGTCCGCCCGAACGAGATTGGGAATGTCGGTTTTATAAAAGAAAACTCTGAGCGTCTCGGCTGTAAAATACATGAAATTGAACTGAATTCTCAGTTCCGGTGTGCCGGGTCCGATGCATTCATCAATTGGGTGAACCACATGCTGCATATCCGTATAACTGCGAATCCTGAATGGATCCCTGATCCCAATTTTGAATTCAGAATTTTTGAATCCGCTGAAACCCTTGATGAAGCAATTAAAGAAAAAGTCACGGAAGGTTTTTCTGCAAGATTAACAGCCGGATATTGCTGGCATTGGTCCGATCGTCCAGAACCTGATGGAAGCCTCCACGATGATGTTGTAATTGGAGATTTCCGGCGGCCCTGGAACGCCCCGAACGGAATCACAAATATCCGCAGGGATATCCCAAAAGCCAGTTTCTGGGCGTATGATCCAAATGGACTTAACCAGGTGGGTTGCATATACACTGCACAGGGATTTGAATTTGATTACATCGGTGTGATTTTCGGGAAAGATCTGAAATACAATTTTAGCACCAATGAATGGGAGGGATTCCCTGGTGAATCGCACGATCCATCCATCAGGAATAGTGGCGATTCTTTCCTTCAGCTTGTGAAGAACACCTATCGGGTTCTATTGACCCGCGGCCATAAAGGCTGCTATGTTTACTTCATGAATAAAGACACGGAGAACTATTTCAGAAGCAGGATTCAAAGGGAATTACAGTTTGACAGAACTGTTCTGAATAAAATGAAGGATCATGAAAAACCCTCAATAAAAAACTTATCATAATCATCTCTTCAGGCAGATAATATTTTATGACTTTTCAAGAACTAAAGCACTTTCTCCAGGAAAAAATGTCGATGAGCCATATTTATCAACCTCTCCTGATAAAAATTCTAGTCGATAGCGGAGGATATGCAACAGTCCGGCATCTGGCACTTCAGTTCCTCGGATACGACGAAAGCCAGCTTCTTTATTATGAAAAAACATTGAAAAACATGCCGATTAAAGTGCTTTCGAAGCATGGTGTAATCAAATACCAGGATCAGCTTGTTTCATTGGAGATAAAGAAACTATCACTGGAGCAAAAGGCTGAGATCAGAATGATCTGCGAACAAAAGATCCAGGAGTTCATTGTCAGCCGGGGCCTGTCATTATGGGATTACCGGTTGATTGACACGAATATTGTCCCGGATTCCTTGCGTTTCAGAATTCTGAAAGAAGGAAAAGGCAGATGTGCTCTTTGCGGAGCTACAAAAGATGAAAGAATGCTGGACATTGATCATATTAAACCTGTTTCAATGGGTGGAAAAACGGAATATTCCAATCTTCAGGTACTTTGCTCAAAATGCAACCGTTCGAAAAGGGACAAGGACCAGACAGATTTTCGCAGATTAGTGTTTGATCTTTCACATCAGGTTTGTCCTTTCTGCAATATTAATTCTGGCTTGAATTGTATTCTTGAAAATGATATGGCCTTTGCTATTGATGATAAATATCCTGTGACAAAACATCATACTTTGATCATTCCGCGACGGCATTTTGTGGATTACTTTGAAATCACCCAAAATGAATTAATTGCAATAAATGAACTGTTGCAAACCAGAAAAAAATCCTGGAAGAAGAAGACCCTGCAATTGAAGGATTTAATATCGGGGTTAACAGTGGGAAGGTCGCAGGTCAAACTATTGACCATTTACATTTTCATTTGATTCCGAGAAGATCGGGTGATACTAATGATCCGGAAGGTGGCGTCAGAGGAGTGATTCCTGATAAGATGAAATACCACATGTAATGAAGTACTGTGCACAGGCCGAAGGTTTTACCCATCTGAGGCCGCAGTAAACCGACCATCCTTGTTCATTGATCGTTAAATGATTGAAGTGGTCAGTTCAAATCAGCGAAAGGTCGTTAATATGACCGGCCTGTCAACAT
>CAISJJ010000094.1 GCA_903885595.1 uncultured Bacteroidales bacterium | reverse complement strand
CAAGCTGAACCCGTTCACCCTGGTAGGGGCCACTACCCGTTCAGGCCTGCTCACAGCGCCGCTTCGGTCACGCTTCGGGATCAATTCCCGGCTGAACTATTACCAGGCAGGAACCCTCGACCTGATCATACATCGGTCGGCTGAAATCCTGAATGTCCCTATCGATACAACAGCCACCGCCGAAATTGCGAGGCGAAGCCGCGGCACACCCCGTATCGCCAACCTTTTATTGCGCCGGGTGCGCGATTTTGCCCAGATCAAAGGAAACGGAAAGATAGACCTGAAAATTAGTCAATACGCCCTGGCTGCCCTTAATGTCGATCAGCACGGTCTCGATGAGATGGATAATAAAATCCTGATGACCATTATTGACAAATTCAAAGGGGGGCCGGTAGGGCTGGGCACAATTTCAACTGCGGTATCAGAAGATGCCGGAACAATTGAGGAGGTTTACGAACCTTTTCTCATCCAGGAGGGCTATCTCATGCGTACGCCCCGCGGCCGTGAGGTCACAGAGCTGGCATACCGGCACCTGGGGAAGATAAAGATCGGGACTCAGGATACGCTTTTCTGAATATCGAATGTCGAATATTGAATGTCGAATGTCGAATTGCAGGGGTGAAACAGCATTTACCGGTAATGAAGAGTTAATTCGCAGGGAAGCGCTGAGTCTGGGGTTTTCCTACTGCGGCATTGCACGATATGAACAACTGGAGCCCCTGAGGCCATTTTATACAGGCTTCATCGCTCAACACGGTCATCCCGGGATGGAATACCTTTCCTCCTTTTTAGAACAACGATTAGATCCCGGACTTTTACTAAAGGACACAAAATCGGTCATCGCCCTCCTGATGAATTATTACCCGCAGCAGGTAGTTCCTGAAGCTGATAATTTTATCATATCCAAATATGCTTACGGCGGCGATTACCATAAGCTGATGCGGAAACGCCTCAAAAGTCTTGTCGGCCGCATGAAATTGCTCTCTGAAAATATCGAAGCAAAGGTTTTCGTTGATTCCGGTCCCGTGCTGGAAAAAGCCTGGGCCCAGCGAAGCGGTATCGGCTGGCAAGGGAAAAACACCCTCATAATTAACAAATCGGCTGGTTCATTTTTCTTTATCGGGATCATCCTTACCAACCTTGAACTTAATGCCGACGTAGCGGAAACCGATCATTGCGGGAAATGTACACGGTGTGTGAATGCCTGTCCCACAGGAGCCCTGCATACCCCCTATCAGCTTGATATCAAAAAGTGCATCTCCTATCAGACCATTGAAAATAAAGAAGCTATCCCTGATGATGTAAAAACCAAACTGAGTGGTCGGATATATGGATGCGACCTCTGCCAGGATGCATGTCCCTACAACCGTTTCGCTGTTCCGCATGAGATTCCTGAATTCAATCCTTCTGAATCCCTCATGAACTTCAGGAAAAAGGATTGGTTATCCCTGACAGAAGCTGATTTCGACCGGATTTTTGCCGCGTCACCTCTCAAACGGTTGGGATACGACCGGTTGATGCGAAATATCAGGGCAGCCGCGCATTAATGATGATGACTGAAGGTATGCTGTTTCCTTACAATTGTTCTTCAGTTGATCCCCAGGCAAAGGTCTCCAGCTCAAACCCGGCAAGGGTCAGCGCCCTGTCGACCACCGTCATAGCCAGCGCTTCAATTGTCGCAGGTTTGCTGTAGAACGAAGGGGATGCCGGGCAGATTATGGCGCCGGCTTCTGTAAGCAATTTCATGTTGTTCAGGTGTATCAGGCTGAAGGGAGTTTCGCGGGGCACCAGAATCAGTTTCTTCCGTTCTTTCAGCATAACATCTGCAGCCCTGGTAATCAGGTCGGTCGAAACCCCTGCGGCAATCCGTCCGAGCGTGCCCATCGTGCAAGGACAAATGATCATTGTATCATAACCAGCCGATCCGGAGGCCATCGGTGAAAAAAAGTCATCTGGCTTGTAGAACGTAAACCTACCCACCCTGTCAGGGTGTACCACCCTGACAGGGTCCTCCCCGAGTTCGAATTTCCAGACGGCTTTTGCATTTTCGGAAAAGACCACTCCGCAGGTTTCTGTCTGATCTTCGAGCCCTTTCAGGCGTTCAAGCAGCAGTTTCCCGTAAATCGCGCCACTGGCGCCGGTAATGCCGACAATTATTTTATACCTTTTCATTTCCCTTGAATTGAATGCACATGGAATTTACGATTTACGGATTTTGATTTAGCAGAAGCTTCAACACAAGAAAGCAGTTTTAAGAATTAAATATTTGGCCAAAGCCCGGTAAGATGATGATCATCAATTGCCACGGCCTTAAGGCCGTGGCAATTCAATTAAAGGTCTTTCGGTTTAAAATCCCACAACAGAGACAATGACAGTACATTATTATACTGTCCGTACTCAAAAAGTATTTTCCGGTAACTATCGGGATATGGCGCCGAACTGTTCCGAAGCGATAGCAGCGAATAATTGAAGCGGAAATCAGCCTTCAGATGATTCGTTATATTTACGGCGACACCCACGATGCCACTCAGGGTTACCGTACGAAATGGTTCGGTTGGGGGATTGGCAATGCCATCCTGTTCTTCGGCATATCCCAACAGCACATCAGCTGCCGGACCAGCTTCAACTGTGAATCTCCTGCCAAAAGAAAATTGATATAAAACCGGTATTTCCAGATAGTGTAACCGGAGCAAATAGGATTGGTCGGAATAATTAGCTGAATCGGTATTATGCCGACTGCCCTTTTGAATATACTCCATTTCTATCTGAAAGGATGAATGTGGTGAAATCTTTAAACTCACATAAGCGCCGGCCAGATATCCGAATTTATGGTAGCCATCATAGGTGTCGCCATCCACCTGGCTCACCAGTCCTCCGGCAATAATTCCTCCATTAAACTTTTGGGCCAATCCTGTAAAGGGAATGCAAATCAACATAAAAAATGCAATTTTTCTCATCCGGAATTTTTCATTAAAAGTATGAAAATCTTCACCACGGTTTGTTTTTTCACGAAGGATTCGTAAAGTCATTGCTTTATCACTTTTTTAATGCGCATTTGATCCCCATAAACAAACCTGAAAAAATAGACCCCACTGCTTCTGTCGCTTAAATCGATCAAGGTCCTGTTATCGTTGTGTCAGGATTGATATCATAAAAATAACATCCTGAATCATGCTGGCCGGCAACAATATACTGAGAATGTGATTTTAAAGCGCTGAAAATGAAAAGAAAGGCCATACAGTGCAAAATGATAAAAATTTTTCTCATGACACTTTAGGTTTAATTATTTGTTACTAATGTGAATCAAGGGTTAAAACAGCGTTAGACATAAATCAGAAATTACTTTTCCTACTTCCATTTATTGCAGTTGGCTTCAGCCAACTGTCTAATTTTGATGCAATTCAATGGGCTTTAGCCCCATTTATTTCAATTTCCTTTTTCTCTCATCAATATAAAAAATCATACTGCTGTATGATCAATGGGGCTAAAGCCCCTGACTTGCCTGATTATCCCTTTAACAGTCAGCTAAAGCTGACTGCAATAAATATTCCTTCATTCGGTGTGCTCCATTCGCTGCTTCGCGCTCATGGCGCACTTAATCCCGCACGCACCTCACCGATAAAGCGCCAGCTCCGGAAAAATAGCTTCGCCATATCCCGGGCTGAGCAGTTTCGATTTGCCGGTACACCAGATTTTCTGGCCTGTACGTCCACAATTTACACTGTTGGGTGAGGAAACCAAAATCGCAGCCTTGCTGATCACATCGATAGGTCCCGCTCCCTTTGGCCGAAAATCCGAAATCATCTGTACCTTCGCTATAATACCATTCAGGGCCTTCAATTTTCAATTTATTACTTATGGACCCCCTGAATTCATACATCGCAACGGCCTGGTTGTGTGTCATTCCTGCTGTCTCTTCCAGTTGTATCCATTCCCAGTCATTGGGCACATGCCAGCCATCGGGACAAATTCCCTTGATGATCTGAGGGTATGGCGGATCATTGACATTCAGCGCCGACCGGGCTGTGTAAAGTGTGCCATACTGTAGTCCCAACGCCGGATTATTATCATAATTAAAGTAGTTCCGTGAGGTGTCGGAAATGACAATGGAATCTGTTTTAAGTCCGGCTGCTATACTTTCCGCAATGCATCTTGCTTCGCATCTTTTTCCATCAACACCCATTACTTTAAACGAAGAGCCATTGATCAGGACCACGTACATTCCTGCGGGGCCAACGGAAAAATCCAGAAGGTTATTCCCTGATCCGCGATTCAGGCCGGCATGATAAATTTCCTGCCCGGTTATATTATAAATACTTACTGAAATTATTTGCCATCCCGGGAGGAACACCTGTACCTGCAATTTCCCAGGCATATTGATGGTTTCACGGAAATTTGAGGAGGCAATTTCATGGGCGCTGACTGGCATGCCGTTGGCATACCTTGTTGCACGCATGTTTTCCTTCATCCAGCATTGCGATCCGATCAAGACCGTTTGGTAAACATTGCCGTCAATATCATTTACCGTGCTAATGCCACAGGTAAAGGACTGGGCCCCGGACAGCAGGTAAGTAACCAGAAAAACTATAAGAACAAATATGGGTTTCATGACTTGTAGCATTAATCCGTAAGTATCATGCGTTTGGTATCAATTTCTTTTCCATTGACAATGAGACTATAAAGATACATACCTGGTTTGAATTGATAACCCAAAATAGTAATTTCTCCTGTGGGGTCTAATTCCTTGTATGTCACCAGTAGAGTGCCCTGCATATCAAAGATCATTATTGATGATTTTTGACCAGTTGAAGACAGTTTATATTTAATCACGGTACTTTTATTGAACGGATTGGGAAAATTTTGGTAAAGTAAGTTCCCTTTCTCGTTTTCTGATGAATCTATGGTTTCATTGTTTTTTAAAGAAGCCGCTGGTGATTGAAAATAATTTCCAATTAAATTTTGCTGCTCTTTAATGGCTTCGATAATCAATCCTATCATGCTATAATATTCAACGCCAAGGGTTCCATCAGGCATCATCCTTACCACCTCCGGAACAGCTTTTTCCACCTCTTGAGCAATAACGCCTAAATGTTTCATCTCACGTTCCTCAACAAGCCGTTTGATGACGTTGACATTGAATTTAGTTGTATCCAAATTATCAAAATTTTTTGTTGAGACGACATGCCATATCCCATCTTTATCCTGTATTCTAACGGTATCAGGTTTGTTTGCTGTTTTTTTTAAGTTAAACATTACTCCATGAAGTTGCAGCAATTTAGCCAATGGATTCTTAATGTCCTCAATATTAGTTTTGAAAACAGAATCTGATCCAAGGGTATGCCCTCGCCCATAAATCCATCCGTTACCGTAGACAAAGAATGTATGGCTATTATTCCAATTAACACACCAGTTCTTCGCTTCTGAATCAGTACTGTTTGACACATTCATCCATTGATATGGACCATATACATTTGGATTAAAATATGATACTCCCAGTGGGTCAATTTGTATCCCCTTACCAAACTGCTGAAGGGATCCTAAACTGATCCAGTTATTATCAAAAACTTTGATTTGGCCATTTGCAAAAAAGGAAGATACCAATAAAATTGAAATAAGAAAATCTTTAGTTTTCATAATGTCTTTGAATTTAATTTGTTAATTGATTATTTATAATACTTTTTTATGGTAAGAAACAAGCATCGTTAGTGTTAACGATTCTGGCCGTAAATAAAGTTTCAGTATTTATTTGAAAGCCCTTGTCAAGAGTGATACTGTTGTTTGCCCAAAGATTTACTTGACTATTTGAACTGAAATTTCCATAATGTGAGGCATCTCCGCCTATTTTTATATCATGATGAACTTTGGACAAATTCGGATCCCCCACTGTGACATAATTTGGCCAGTATAGACCTGGGTTACCAGTTTGCAATTTATAACATCTTAAGTAGTCAATTTCGTAAGGATCATAATTGCTGGGATTTCCTCTTAAGGACAAAGAAAATTGTATCCATTGAGGAATTGCGTTGGCGAAATTAATACAACAGAATTCGCTTGGTGGCAAAAAGTTCCAAGGACTGATTGTCCTTATATCTGTTGAGTAAATTGCACAGGCTGAGATCTGTCCGTTTATGTAATAATTAATTTCATAAGGGAACCACTCAACTGCGAATGTCATCCATTGATTGGTAACCGTTTGATTAAAATTGGCATCAATTAATTGCGCAGACCCAAGTGTATCAGCGTAAGGTGTATATGACTCTTTGTGATAAATGTTTTGACGTAGCCTGTTTTCAAAACTTGGGTCTTCAATAATATATTCATTGACATCAATCTCATCATATCTACCAGTTACCTGTCCAAACATCCAAAAACAAGGTTGCAGGAAATTATCTGGAGGCATCTTGCATTTTATTTCAAAATACCCATATTGGACAGTATTATTCGTTTTTGCTCCCGCCCAACCGGATGAATAGCTCATTGAATGGCCACACATTGATGAAGTATTATCTGGATGGCATCGAAGCATCAAATGGTTATTTTCTATTGTTACATTTTCTTCCTCAAAATAAGCATAATTCGACATGCTATGACATTGCCCTACTGGCAATTTACTCCACTTATTCGAATCGAAAAAAGTAAATTCATCTGAATGATTCTGGTCAACAATCCACCCAATTGAAATGTTAGTATGATTAATCTGTACAGGAATATTGTGATATGAATTTAACTTGTTAATAAAAGCTGAATCACATTGTGAAAATCCATTGACATAAATTAGTAAAAATACCATCGGTAGTTTTTTCATCGGTTTGAGTTGTTTAGATAATAATTAATTATATAAATCTTGGGTTAAAACAGTAAAATTTGCAATAAACATAAACAATTGATTGTTAGTAATATATGAAAATATTAATTTTACATAATCTTATATATCAGTATCTTAGTTTTTGTTCCACCAATAATTATAAGATATGATCTCGAAGGTTAAGAGTACCAATTTAGTTGAGATTTTCTTTTACCTAATAGATGCATGTGAAAAAGAGTTTAAGACTTCTTGTGAACGCTTCAGTAATAATAGATGTCACGAGTTTTCAGACCAGGAAACAATGACTTTGTATTTATTTTGCAGTAGCTTTGAAAAATGCACCAGGATCAATCAGGGCTACAATTTTACTAAGGAAAACCTGCTATCCTAGTTTCCCAAACTTCAATCGTATGCGGCATTTAACAATTGTATCAAACGTTTTTCGAAAGCCTTTTGCCATTTAACCGAAATAGGTGTGCCATTTTCACTCGATATTAACAAATGGGTTGGCATCGTGGCGCCAGAATTGATTGATTGAAAAAACAGATTTTCAAAGAGCGAGTAAAGTGCAATCAGCCAAAGGTCATCTTGTTCATGTATTCTGCAAATTGGCTGCCGCTTTTATTAATTTGGCTTTTAACCCTTGATTCACATTACTAATATTCTTTGCTAAAAGAAAGCAGGTCCCGTTTTTACTATTCTATCCATACATCCGCCAGGATGCTTGAATTGGTTTGCACCAGAACGCCCCATTGCCGTTCATCGATTTCGACCACCAGCATACCACCGCATAAAACAGTATAAGGGCCTAAGATGTCAAGCCCGTCGAGGCTGTAAACCAAAACCTGTGCCTGGCATTGTAGTATGATCGGATTGTTGCTTGTAATCTTGACATGCATATCGCGTTTCTGGCGTGACGCATCCGGCTTGTTCCGGTGAAAATCCTCCCGGAACTGAGCATAACCGCTATCAACCGCTATCTTGTAGGAGGGAATCGGAAATGGTTTTTCGATCTGCGCATGAATGGCGAATCCCAAAAAAGAAAAAAGAAAAGATAAAAGGAGCATTTTTTTCATGTTACGAAGGCGTTAAGGTTAGACCTGCCAATATTAAAATAAAAAAAATCAGTTGTCAAGAACTGTTTTCGGAAGAAAAATGAACGGATTTCGGTAAATAATGGAAGCTGTGAAATGACTATCTGATTGTCATTGAGAGAAGAGGAAAAATATTTTGGCGACGGGACAGGACACCAATTTTCCGGCATGATCCTCAGGAAATGGCATTTTCAGCGAAAAAGGGAAGGGAAGAGAGAAACAACAGGGGATTAAAGCAACCCTTTTTCTGATAATTTATAGATAAGCTGAGGCATTGACTTTGCCCCATATTTTTTCCTCAGCTTTTTGGCCATTGCTTCAAGATAATCGGTCTTTATTTTCAAAGCAGCGGAGATCTCTTTGTATTTCATTCCCCCGACCAGCATGGTAACCATCTCTTTTTCGATGATGGAAAGGCCATTGGCCTGAAATTCAAATCCGGCTTCATTAATTTCAATTTCAGTTGGAAAACCGCGGGGAGCCATTGCTTTTCCGGAAAAGGCTTGAACGATGGCCGCTTTTAATTTGTCGCGACCATCATTTTTATGAACATATCCCCTTGCCCCCAGATTCCACATCGTCCTGCGCCACAGGTCCGAATCCATTGAGGTATAGATAACCACCGGTTTCGAAGGAAATTCCCTGTGCAGCGCCTGGATGTTTTCTTTTGGATTCGTGCCTGGAATGAAGAGATCAAGCAGGATCAAATCAAAGGAGTTGCGGTCGGCTTTTTCAATGGCCTCTGCAACGTCATCGAAAACTTCGCTCACCCGGATCTGGTCGCGTCCGGGTCGGAAGAAACCTCGCAGTCCGGCAAGGATCAGCGTTGCATTGTCCTCGATGATCAGCAACCGTATGGTCAATTCTTTCTCAGCGTTCATATTAAGATTTGTCAGGGATCACGATGATCCATTTGGTTCCTTTACCAGGCATTGTATTCAGCGTTGCCTGCCCGCCCATCAGGATCGCCCTTTCAAAAATATTGTTTATTCCCATGCTGTTTGGGCTGATCTTATTTCTGTCGAACCCAGCTCCATGATCCTGGTAAATCATATAAAAGTTGCCATGTTCGCTTGTTATGGTTAATGAGACGTCGCCTTCCTTAACATATTTCACTGCATTGGTAAGCAATTCACGGATCATACAGACCAAATGAAAATGATGCTTCTCCTGTGTTGCCGCACCCGGGGTGATCAGGAGGGAAAGAGCCAGCTTGCTGAATTCGCGGTATTCGTTCAATATGGTTTCAACCAGGGTCTTCAAAGGAAGGTTTTCAACCATCTCTTTATTTAATTGATAGGACAGGGAATGAATGATTGAAGAGGCTTTTTCCCATTCCATGATCAACCCGGTTCTTATCGCCTGATTCGTGGATAATTGTTCAATCTGGCTGACCATTTTCTGATTCAACGGCCCCACAAGGTCATGTAGTTGCATGGCAATCTGTTTTCGTTCATGGTCTTCAATTTCAATCTGCCCCCGGATCAAGGTGAGTTCCTTTTGCTGTCCTTTAATTTTCATCCTTTGATAAATCCCCAGAGAACCGAGCGTGATCAGAGAGATGATCGTTATCAGACCGAATATCAGGATTTTTTGATTTTTTAAAGAATCTTCCTGCGCAATCAATTTTATTTGGGAAGCGCTCAGGAGATGCTCTTTGTTCCTGACCTCCAGAAGCATAATGAGCAATCTGACCTGATTTGCCGACTTCCGCTTTTCTGCTTTTTCCAGTGTTTTCCAAGCCTCTTTCTCCAGTCTCCAGGCCTTATTAAAATCATGCTTATTAGCCATAACATCCGACCAGGTATCATAAAGGGTCGACAACCAGTCCCAATTTGAATCAGAAATGGCAATGGGAATGGCTGACTTCTCAAGAATTTCCGATGCTTTGGCGGGGTCGTTCTTATCGAGATAGCTGTATGCCAAATTATTATAAGCCCCCATGGTGATTTCCGGCATCGGAACAGCAGTTCCGATAAGCAGCGCTTTTTCGAAATATTTAATGGCAGAATCGGGATCGGACATCCGGTTCCCGATATTAATGTAAATGTACCCTGCTTCATTTTTGATCCCGCTCTTTTCTGTAATCAGAGAAACTGCTTTTTTCATGGTTACAATGGCACTATCCTGATCGTCAATGAAGCAGGCAAGATTTCCGAGAGCTACTCCGGCTTGCAAAGGCAGATTGTTTTTCACGGCAAGGAGATATGAAGAATCAAACAGTTTTTTGGCTTCCCGTGCGCTCCACAGATCGAGTTGGAGTGTTCCCATCATGTTCAGGGCATTGGATACAGCGGCCCAATCGCACACCCGCAGGGCGGCATTTTTTGATGAATCAAATAATTCAACAGCCATTTTAAAATTATATCCCTGGCATTGAAGCATGGCCAATTCGAAAAAAAGTTGCGGACGAAAGCTGATCAAATGGAACCGGTCGGAAAGTTTGAGGGCATAAGCGTAATTTATATAGGCCGAATCGAGGTTGCTTTTTTTGTATTCATTGGCTGTAAGGATCAGCGCTTTGATAATTTTATGCATCGACCGCTCTTTCAGCGCCTGTTCATATTTTTGCCTGGCATAAGCGCCTGTTGTATCCTGTCCGGTCAGGTTTGTCGAAATAATGATAAAACAGCAAAATAAGGGAACGATCGCCAGGTATGTCTTCATGGTTTTGGAAAAACGGAAAATTCGACTCTTCAAATTTAGGTATTTTTTAGGCTGGTGAACTTTGAAGGGGAAATCTCCGGTTTTTTTATGCAATTTTTCTATCTTTACACCTCATTATTTACATAAATGGATCCCAGCGAAATCACCATCCTGTTGGCCGACGATGAACCCGATATCCTTGAATTCCTGGGATATAACCTCGAAAAGGAGGGTTACCATATATTGAAGGCCAAAAACGGACAAAAAGCGCTGAAACTTGCCAGGGAACACAAACCCCAGCTGATCATCCTTGACGTGATGATGCCGGTGATGGATGGGATGGAGACCTGCGCTGAAATCAGGAAGATCCCTGAACTGGCTGGTACACTGATCGCATTTCTCACGGCCCGGGGGGAGGATTATTCGCAGATTGCCGGGTTTGAGGCTGGCGCTGATGATTACATCACCAAACCGCTGAAACCTAAACTTTTCATCAGTCGCATTCAGGCTTTGCTGCGTCGATACAAGGATTTAATCCAAACCAGTAATATCATCCGGCTTAAAGGATTTACCATTGACCGCGACCGCTATGTGGTAATAAAAAATGATACCGAGATTACCCTGGCGCGCAAAGAATTTGAACTGCTGCAATTCCTGGTTTCCCGACCGGATAAAGTAGTAACACGGGAAGAAATTTTCGTGAATGTGTGGGGCGAAAATGTGGTTGTTGGCGACCGCACCATTGATGTACACATCCGACGCATTCGTGAAAAGCTGGGCATCGACAGCATTAAAACAATTAAAGGCGTTGGTTACAAGTTCGAAGAAGAATGAAATTCCATGAGCCGAGGAACCTTGCATTGCTGAATTCCCTGATTGTCACAGGTAGTTTTATCATCTTTTTTTTACTTTCTGCCGGACTTATTTTCACTGGCGCTTTCACTCATTTTAACACCTACGTAGCCCTGTTCATCAGCTCAGGATTGTTGTTCCTGATCACCTATTCCATTTTCCGGTACACCCTTGAAAAATTCATTTACAGCAAAATCAGGTTGATTTATAAATCAATTCATTCAGTGAAGGTGGGAAAAAAGGAACAACCTGTTTATCAGCATGCAAACAACCTCATTGACCATGTGCAGAACGAGGTTGACAACTGGGAATTGGAAAAACAGCGGGAGATTGAACAACTTAAACGATTGTCACAATACCGTCGCGATTTTATTGGAAATATATCCCACGAGCTTAAAACACCCCTGTTCAACATACAGGGTTATGTTTCCACGTTACTCGATGGCGGATTGGAGGACCCCACGGTCAACCGGGAATACCTGAAGCGAACTGAAAAAAGCATTGAAAGGCTGGTGAGAATCCTCGAAGACCTCGATGAGATTTCGCAACTCGAATCGGGGCAGATGAGATTGAAGATCACACGATTCGACATAGTTGCACTCACCCGTGAAGTGACCGATTTTTTAGAAATGAAAGCCCAGAAACACGAAATCCTGATTACCATAAATGATGGGGGAAAACCAATTATGGTTGAAGGAGACAAAGACAAGATCAGGCAGGTGCTCACCAATATCATCGACAATTCTATCCGCTACGGAAATCATGAAATTGGCCGCACCAAGATCACCTTTTTCGATATGGATGAAAACATTCTCACCGAAATTACCGATAATGGAATAGGCATTGATACCGAGGATCTGCAGCGGGTATTTGAGCGTTTTTACCGCACCGGCCGGGGCCGGGCCGCCACTAAAAAAGGGAAAGGCCTGGGTCTCGCCATTGTCAAGCATATTGTTGAGGCACATAATCAGACGATCAATGTACGCAGCGCCATTGGCGTGGGAACCACATTTGGTTTCACCCTCAGAAAAGCCTGATTACAATTCCATCCGGATGGGCCGTAAAAAATTCGTACAACAGTTTTTTCGCAGGAGATGTTAAATTTTACCGGATGATTATGGAACCATGAATGTGGCGCAAAATCAGCTATTGCGCTCAGTGGTAAAAAGCACCAGTTGCTCGAGCGATTTCCTGTACTGGTTATCGGGGAAGGTCATCAGGATGTCCAGTGATTTCTGGCGGTACTCAAGCATTTTTTCACGGGCATAGCCGATGCCGCCGCAGGCAACTACCTTTTCAACAAGTCTGGCCACTTTAGCTGCATCGTCGTGATGATTTTTTACCGTATTAATAATCCATCGTTTCTCCATGAAATCGGCGTGGTTTAGCAGGTAAATCAGTGGCAGCGTCATTTTTTGATCGCGGATGTCGGTACCATTGGGTTTTCCGGTGGCATTGTTGCGCTCGTAATCAAACAAGTCATCCTTGATCTGGAAGGCAATACCGACATATTCGCCAAACTTCCACATCTCCCTGATCATTTCCCCGGAAACATTGACTGATGAAGCCCCGCAGGCACAACAGGAAGCAATCAGTGTGGCGGTTTTTTTGCGTATTATTTCAAAATAGATGCTTTCCTCGATGTCGAGTTTCCTGGCTTTTTCCATCTGGAGCAATTCCCCTTCGCTCATTTCGCGCACGGCGTTGGAAACAATTTTCAGAAGTTCGGACTCGTCCTGTTCCAGGGCAAGCAGCAATCCGCGTGATAACAGATAATCACCCACCAGAACGGCAATTTTATTTTTCCAGAGGGCATTCAGGGAAAAAAATCCACGGCGGAGGTTCGAATCATCCACAACATCGTCGTGTACCAGGGTAGCTGTATGAAGGAGTTCAATGAGTGAAGCAGCCCTGTAAGTGCTTTCATTTACGGTTCCACAAAGGCCGGCCGACAAAAACACGAACATCGGCCTCATCTGCTTGCCTTTCCGCTTAATGATATAGCGCGTAATCGTGTCAAGCAATGGCACGGAACTCTTCATGGAAGTCCTGAATTTTCCTTCAAAAACTTCGATGTGTCCCCTGATGGGCGCTTTTATTTCACTGAGTGATATCAACGGTTTGCTCATGAACATGTAAAAGTAATCATTTTTACCATGACCACTTTAGGATTTGCAGTTGAAAATAATGAATTTTGCATTCTAAACTACTATGATGACTGGATTTCTTTTTCATGAAGTGATATTCGGACCTGTGCGCAGCCGGCGGCTTGGACTGTCGCTTGGAATAAACCTGCTGCCACTTCACTCAAAATATTGTTCTTTTAACTGCATATATTGCGAATGTGGCTGGACGCCTCCCGACCTGGCTAAGCATCCTGAATTTCCATCGCGAAAGGAGGTGGCTGAATATCTTGAACAACGTCTCAGGGAATTGCACAGGGACGATTACCTCCCCGATGCCATAACCTATGCCGGGAATGGAGAACCTACGATGCATCCTGATTTCGCAGGTATTGTTGATGATACCATTGCCCTGCGTGATACCTTGGCTCCGCGAGCAAAGGTAACCGTGCTTTCCAACTCCAGTATGATTCACGATCCGGCTGTTTTTGAGTCACTGCAGAAACTGGATAATAACATCCTTAAGCTCGATGCCGGGTTTGACCGCACGTTTCAGCTTATCAACAACCCGGTGTTTCAGGTAAACTTTGAAAACCTGGTTGAGAATTTAACGAAATTCAGGGGAAATCTGATCATTCAAAGTATGTTCCTGCGTGGTACTTTTAAAGGAGAGATGGTGGATAACACAACCGATAACGAGGTAAACGGCTGGTTGGAGCATTTAAAGAAGATCAGGCCAAAGCTGGTTATGATCTATCCGATAGCCCGGGCCACTCCGGTGCATAACCTCGAAAAAATTGAGGTAGCAGAACTGGAAAAAATTGCACAAAAGGCCAGGGAGGCGGGACTGATTGTTCAGGTGTACCAGTAAGGAGTGACAAGTGACAAGTGACAAGTGACAAATGACAAGTGACAAGTGACAAGTGATGGAGCGTTTTTATTATCCTGCGAAAATCTGGCTGGCGTTCGGCGAAGCAGTCATTGACAACCGGGAGATTGCTGAATGGCTGCTTAAAAATGGTTTTCCTGAAGTGGCCGCTCTTGCCCATGCCATCAGGGGCAGTGAAGAGGCAACGGCCTGGCTGTTTAAGAACAAATATTATCACCTGGCCGCTCTGGATGCGGCCATAGATGAAAATATCCAGGCATATACATGGTTACAGAAAAACAAACATCCCTTCCTGGTAGTATTTGCCGATGCATGCCGGGGAAACCTGGCAGCGATCAGGTGGTTTCATGAAAAAAACATGGGAGCATTTGTAATGATCGCCAAAAGGATCAAGGATTTACGTGATAACACTACTTTTGATTATCACAAGAAAAAATTCTGATTGCTAGCCACACTTGGAATAGCCACAGCTTTTACAAACCAGGCAACCCTCCTGGTACACCAACCCGTTTTGATCGCTGCATTTCGGGCAGGCATGTTCGGCCGCTTTGGTTCCATCGGGAATGAATTTTTTCAGTGCGCGTTCAACCCCGTTTTTCCAGGTGTTGATTGAATCGACCTCAAAGTGTAGTTTGGAGATGATGTTGACCACAAACGGGAGCGGCATTCCATGCCTTAAAATTCCGGAGATCAGTTTGGCATAATTCCAGTATTCCTTGTTGAAGGAACGTGACAGCGCTTCAATTGTAATTTTGTATCCCTGGCGGTCTTCAAACTGGAAATCATAGCGGGAACCGACACCATCGGGACGGGTTTTCACAATCCACCCCTTTTGAACCCAGGTCGGGATCCAAAAATCTTCGGCAACCCCGGTAAATATTTCATAAGGTCGTCCATTCAGGATACCAACAACGGCTACCCATTTTTCATGATCATTCTGGAACCGTACAATATCAGCTTCAAGGCGGTCGGGACGATGGGGCGCTTTGGTTTCACGAAATTCATTTCCCTCCGGTTTCTCCTTTTTTACATTTGGATCGTTGTTTACCAATACCCCGGCGCGTGAGCCATCACGATAAACAGTCATACCCTTGCACCCCACTTTCCAGGCTGTTTCATAAATCGTACTGATCATCTCCTCTTTGGCGTCGTTGGGGACATTGACCGTAACGCTGATGGAGTGATCGACCCATTTCTGTACAGCGCCCTGCATTTTTACCTTGGCAACCCAGTCGACATCGTTGGCTGTGGCTTTGTAAAACGGCGATTTTTTGATAATGAGTTTCAGCTCTTTCTCCTCCATATGGGAAACCTCATCTACACTATACCCATTAACAATCAGCCAGGTGACAAAATTATGGTGAAACACATTATATTCTTCCCAGGTATCTCCTACTTCATCCTTAAAGGTAATCTTTACGTTTTTATCGTTAGGATTTACCTTGCGGCGGCGTTTATAGTTCACGGCGAACACAGGCTCCAGGCCGGAGGTAGTCTGGGTCAGAATACTTACCGACCCTGTAGGGGCAATGGTTAGCATGGCCACATTGCGGCGGCCGTGTTTTGTCATATCAGCATATACATCGGGGGCGGACTCTTTTATCCGCATGATAAAAGGGTTATTCATTTCCCGCCCGGTATCATAAATAGGAAATGGTCCGCGTTCCCTGGCCATGGTAACTGATGACCGGTAGGCTTCGATCGTAAGAATTTTATGCACCTCGACTGAAAAATCGGTTGCATCATCAGAACCGTAGCGGGTTCCGAGGGCGGCAAGCATATCGCCTTCGGCTGTGATGCCAAAACCGGTTCTGCGTCCCTGGATGGCTTTTTTCTTGATATTCAGCCACATGTTACGTTCCCTGGCTTTAATATCTTCACCTTCGGGATCTTTATCGATTTTTGCCAGGATGCGATCAATTTTTTCCAGTTCCAGATCGATGATATCATCCATGATCCGCTGGGCTTTATGCACATGCGAAATAAAGAGAGACGAATCGAAACTTGCTTCAGCAGTAAACGGCTTATCAACATAGTTATACAGGTTGATCGCAAGCAGGCGGCAGCTGTCGTAGGTACAAAGGGGTATTTCTCCGCAGGGATTTGTTGAAACGGTGCGGAAACCCAGATCGGCGTAACAGTCGGGAATTGATTCGCGGATAATGGTATCCCAGAAAAGGATTCCGGGTTCGGCCGATTTCCAGGCATTGTGTACAATTTTACTCCATAGTTCCCGGGCGCGCATTGGTCTGGTGACCGTCGGAGCCTCTGAATCAACCGGGAAATGCTGAATAAATTCCGTATCATTCACCACTGCCCGCATGAATTCGTCGGTTAATTTCACCGAAATATTGGCGCCTGTCACCTTCCCGGCTTCGAGTTTTGCATCGATAAAATGTTCAGCATCAGGGTGCACAACAGAAATACTCAGCATCAAAGCCCCCCGCCGGCCTTCCTGGGCCACTTCACGGGTTGAATTCGAATAGCGTTCCATAAAGGGAACAATACCTGTGGAGGTTAATGCACTGTTTTTTACTTCGCTGTATTTAGGCCGGATGTGCGACAGATCGTGGCCTACCCCTCCCCTGCGTTTCATCAGCTGAACCTGTTCCTCATCGGTCTTCATGATGGCTCCATAGGAATCAGAAGCTCCTTCATTACCGATGACAAAACAGTTCGACAGGGACCCGATTTGAAAATCATTACCAATACCAGCCATGGGACTTCCCTGGGGAACAATGTATTTAAAATTCCGCATGAGGTCGAAGAGTTCCTCCTCGCTCATCGGGTTAGGGTATTTTTTCTCAATGCGGGCTATTTCACGGGCAATCCGATGATGCATGTCATCCGGGGTCAATTCAAATAAATGCCCTTCAGAATTTTTAAGGGCATATTTGTTTGCCCAAACATTTGCGGCCAGGCTGTCTCCGTTAAAATATGCTGTTGATTTCTCAATTACTTCTGCAAATGAATAAATCGTACGCTTGGTTTCCTCTACTTTCTTTTCTTTCATTTCCAATTCTTCAATCGTAATTTTCGGACGGATCCTTTTCGCCAATACTTCATGATAATAGTCTGTGCTTTTATCCTTTTCCGTATTTACCATCGTATTGTTTTCCATGCATGAACAGGATTATCTGCTATGTTATTTATTTTTCTTAACTCTCTGATAATATGAATGTTTCAAAATATTTTCAGGGAAAAATTTGAGGAGGCAATATACAACGAAGAACGGGTTTACCTGAATTTAGTTATTAACACGGATGGGGATAAACAGGGTAAATAGCTGACTTAAAAAAACATAGACTTTAATAATTCATCAGATCTGCAACCTGTCTCGATTTTCTGATTTTCTAGGCTATCCAGATCAGTTTTTTCCCAAAGCCAAGTCGGTTATCTGTCATTTTTATGAAATCGGGAACCAGGGACCAGAGCCTCAATTCTGACATCAGCCGGGCAATGGGAAAACGTTTCAGGTATACCGATCTGGCCTTTTTTAATTCCTCTCCATCCAATTCCCTGATCAACCCGGTAAACTGTATCCCCCTTATTTTTCCTACAATTCTTGTCTCAAGGGCAATTGTACCTGCAACCGTGAAATTACTTCCCTCTACCACATCACGGATATGCCTGGTTTCGTGACCGGAGGTGAATATGAACTGATTTTGCTCTTTATAATATGCGTAATAACAAGAGGCACAATAGGGCACATTGTTTCTGGCCACTGCCAGGGTTAAAACATGATGTTCGCAGATAAAATCAATGATCTGTTCTTCGGGAGGGGTCATGGTTAGAAATCAAGACTTAATGAAAAATAAAAGATCGGTTTACGGATACGTCCATCTTCGACGCCCCAGGCCAGGTCGCCCCGCAGAAAATAACCAAAAAGCCGTGTACGCGCACCAAAACCGAATCCTTCAACAATGGGATCTTTTTGCATTTCAACTTTAATAAACAGTGGATTCCGGTAAATGTACTGGGTAAACAGCTGGTTGTCTTCCGACCATGGAGAGCTTCCCGTCCAGGCTGTTCCAACATCGCCAAAAAGAACAATCTGGAAATTGTTGATAAAATCAGATCTGATCGGGCGATTAAAAAGGTACCTGAACACCGGCCAGCGCAATTCGGTATTGTAAACGAAAAAACTGTTTCCGTTCCGGATATTCTGCGCAAAGCCACGCATATTTGTTGCCAGGGTCTGAAAGGCATAGTTCTGATCAAAGGCCACAGATGTATTAATGTTATACGAGGGGAACAACCAGTTATCAACCCCGCCCATATAATAGAGGAGTTTATTGCTACCGAATGAAGTACTGGCGGCAAACCGGTTCGCCCACACCAGTGTCCGGTGAACCCGCTGGTAATTCCTGATATCCATGCCGACAACGATCAGGCTGTTTCCTGATGTATTCACCATCTGGTAATATTCACCAAAGAATTTGTACCGCGTTCCCTGGTATAGGTTAAGTCCAAGGCTGCGGGTATTATCGTAGGTGAGTTCACCTTTAATGCTGCCCCAAACATCATGTATGTCAGGTTGTTTGAGATTAAACTGGTCGGTGGATAAAAAAACAGCACGATCATACCGGATGGATGCAGTTCCCTTAATGTTCAATACCGGATTGAAGGGATAGGTTAAAACATAATATAATTCATGGATCTTGTGGCGGACGAGTGAATAATATCCCATCTCCTCGACAGCTTTCCTGTGAAATACAATCTGATGGTCGAGGCGACGTTTATAACTTCCATAACTAAAAAGATATTCATTATTTATCAGACTCACATTTAACCTGACTCCCCCGCTGATGCGATGATCTTCCATCAGGTCTGTGATTCCAACCATGAACAGGGCATTCAATCCGGGATTGATAAATACAGGCGACAGGCTCCCGGTAAATGGCTGGTAGGCAAAATTAAGATACGTGAAATCAATTTGCGTAACCATCTGATCAACATAGTATTCAACATTGTAATTTAACTGTTTGGCTGTTTTATACTTGTTCGTTGTATCCTTACCATTGGTTACCCGCTGAAGGTTCTTTGTCTGCATTGATTTATACAGTGCAAGAAGATTGTTTGCCATAGTATCAGAAAGCGATGAAGTATTTTCTCCCGGCAAAGACAGGGCGCTTTGAGAAGTATCGACACGGGAAAGGATCTGGTCAATCACCTCACTTTGACGAACAACTGTGAAATGCCTTTTTTCCTGTATTTTGAAAGGTTCAGCCAACCTGAAGACACTGTCAGGACGAGAGGTGTCGGCAGATTTTTCGACAGCTTTTGACTTGAATGCCTTGAAAAATGAGGGCTGGAGCTCAACCTTTGATACATGTTTCGGTCTGACCAGGTCTGTTAAAAACATTTTAAAATTGCGGTCCTGGAAAACAATTTCACCAATTTTTGCAGCCTTTGGGGAAATATCCTGCTCCATGATATTCCGCGAATAATTGGTAATCGGGTAAGCGGTTGTGAAATATCGATAATGGGTTGTGGTGTCGATGAAGGATATGGCGCTGTCGTATTTGGCGAGATAACGGTTAACGATGCCATTCTGGTCGCTCAGAAACGAAAAATAATTATCCCCGTATGGCTGTGGCTGTGATTCATGAGCATCCGGCGAATTGGTAAGATGCTGCAGGATGTTGGATTTCGTTGTATAATTATAGAGGAAAATGTCATTAAAATAATGCAGATTATCGATCTTCACAGGATCATCAAATCGAATTGTGTCATTCAACCGGTTTGAAGAGAAGATAATATGGCCTGAATGATTGATAAACCTGGGATTCAGGTCATCAAAAATATCTTTCGTAATCTGTTCGTGTGATCCTGATGCAATGTTATAGACAAAAATATCTGACTGACCTTTCTGTACCGCTGAAAAAACAAGGAGGGTCCCGTCATCAGAATAGGACATATCTGTTACCTTCTGAAAATTAGACAGGACCTGATGTTCAAATTTGCGGTCATCCAGGTTATAAAAATAGAGCCGGACCTCTCCCTTGCGCTCCACCAGAATGGCTAAAACCCTTCCGCTGGGATGCCAGGCAACGAGTGGGTAGCTATAATCAGGTCTGTCGGCTAAACGATATCCGCCGCGGTAAACCCGTTTCTTTCTTCCTTTTTCCAAATCCAGGATAAACACCTTATAAATACCCAGGTCATGCGTGGTATAAGCCAGTTTTTCGCCATCCGGACAAATTTTCAATGTACGGTAGATCCGGTCGGGCTTTTTCCGTTTATTGATCATCTCGCCCTGCGGCATCGTACGGCCAATTTCCTGGGAGCTATATACTTCTTTATAAAATGCAAGCCATTCCTGCACTAACGACTGAAAACTGACACCGAGAACATATTGGAACCCCCGTTCAACATTCCTGCTAAGGCGGGCCATGTATACAATATTTGGGATTGAGGATGCTCCGTATTTCATGGCAACATAATGCCAAAGTGAATGACCGGCATAGGTAGCCTCCGCGCCCGTAAGGCCGTTGAATTTTTCGTATTGCCGGTTCCGGATGGCATCCCTGACCTGGTTTTCGATTTCAGCATCCCATTTTCTGGAAATAAATGAAATAAGCCCGTTCATATACCATTCAGGAACGGTAAAAAGGGCATTGTTCTTGATCTGAGCCCCGATCCCGGTTCCATAAATCATGTTGTTCAGAATTACCTGTGCGATGCCGGCCCGTATCTGTTGATCAAAATGTTCATAATTGCCATCGAAAAACACCAGGACCCTCCCGCCAATAATGCGTGTGACACCCCCTGTATTGTAATAATCCCAGTCGCCGAACAACCCAATGTTGCTCTGCTTTAGATCTGACAGCTTGTTAAAGATAATGAACTGGATTTTTTCTTCAAGATTCGACTGTAAGGAAAGTTCTATCTCTTTGATATGCTTATCGGCATATTCACTTGTATAAAGCGCCAGTTCCCTGCCATTCAGGTAATAATAGGTATCGAACTTTTCAAAGCGGAAATAGAGCCACAGGAAATCGTTGTACTGAACCCTGCTCTTTCCGAATGTCAGCTGTGAACCATTGTAAAACTGTGCCTGCCCCGAAACCGAAAATAACAGCATAAAAGCAAGAACGATCCATGCTTCTGCCCAGCTTTTTAAACCTCTGTTCACGCATGCATCCTGAGTCATATCCGGCAGTACAAGGGAATGTATTTGGAGGCGCTAAAGTACGATAATTTTCAACGTGCCGGCCACATAGCTGCATTTTCATATCTTTGCAAATCATGATAAACCCCAACATCTGAATGATCAACATAGAAAAATTTGTCTTTAACAGTTTTATGGTTAACACCTGGTTGTTGTATGATGAAACAGGTGAATGCGTTATTATCGATGCTGCCTGTTACGACCCGGAGGAGCAGGAGGCGGTCAATACTTTTATTACCGCAAAAAAACTGAGACTGGTCCGCAATCTCGATACGCATTGCCACATCGATCATGTACTGGGGAATGCTTTTATTGCTCAAACCTTTGGGATCTACCCCGAATACCATGAAAACTCCACCTTTCTGTTGCATATCCTGAAAGAAATCGGATCTTCATTCGGTTATTCAATCGAACGGATTCCCCAACCAAAGCGTTTTCTCGCAGACGGTGAAAAAGTGCAATGGGGAAATTCATCCCTGAAGGTGCTTTTTACACCAGGCCATGCTGACGGCAGTGTTTGCTTTTACAATGAAAACCAGGAATTTGTGATTACCGGAGATGTTTTATTCAGGGATACGATTGGCCGAACTGATCTGCCTTCAGGCAATTTTGACCAACTTATGACAAGCATTAAAACCAAGCTGTTCACCCTCCCCCCAGACACAGTGGTTTACCCTGGGCACGGGCCGGAGACCACTATCGGGTATGAGCGGGAGAATAATATGTTTATAAGGTAGCGAAATAGCGAGGTAGCGAGGTAGCGAGGTAGCGAAATATTTGGTGAAAGGTTTGGTGGCCCCGGGTTTTGAGTTTTTATTTGTGGTTTTGAACTTTGATCTTTGAGTTTTGATTTCTTTTACCATGGTTTTGAACTTTGATTTTTCAATGAAATAATGACTTTGCTAATATGCAATCACCCCATAAAAAAATTCTGGTCATCCGGTTTAGTTCGATTGGGGATATTGTTCTCACCAGTGCGGTGGTGCGATGCATTAAACAGCAATTACCTGGCGCGGAAGTACATTATCTGACAAAAAAACAGTTTGGCCCGATCCTCCGGTCAAATCCTAATATTAATACTCTTTGGCTTTATGATCACAATTTCAGGGATCTGATCCCTCACCTGAAATCCCAGGGATTCGATTTCATTGTTGATCTGCACAGGAATTACCGTTCTGCATATGTTAAACATCAGCTTGGGATTCCATCGGCCTCCTTTCCGAAACTGAACCTGAAGAAATGGCTGGCAGTCCGTCTTAAAATCAATTTACTGCCTGACATTCATGTTGTTGACCGGTATTTCAAGACGGTAATCCCGCTGGGTGTAAAAAATGACGGGTGTGGACTTGAATATTTTATCGCGGCATCGGATGAGGTTGAACCTCACACACTACCGGTTACACATCGGGAGGGTTTCGTTGCCATCGTCATTGGCGGCAAGCATAACACAAAGATTTTCCCTGCAGAAAAGGTCGTAGAGGTGTGCCGAAAATTATCGCAGCCTGTCATTCTGCTTGGCGGGAAAGAGGACACAGCCCGCGGTGAGATAGTGAGCAACCATATCGGCAGGCAGGTTTACAATGCTTGTGGAACTTACAATTTCAGCCAGTCTGCTTCGCTGATCAGACAATCGTTTGCCGTATTGTCAAATGATACCGGCCTGATGCATGTTGCAGCAGCATTTAAGAAGCCTGTTATTTCTGTTTGGGGTAGTACTATCCCCGCATTTGGAATGTACCCCTATCTTCCGGCACCATTCAAATCAGGTTCGGTGTTCGCCGAAGTGAAAGGCCTTTCCTGCAGGCCCTGCAGTAAACTTGGATTCAGGGTATGTCCGAAAAAACATTTCCGTTGCATGAAAGACATTGACATCCGTGAAATAATCAATTTTCTTAATGAACACAGGGAGGTTTTAAGTGACAAATGATTAGTGACAAGTGACAAGTGAAATGAATGGTATTTAGCAATTCAAAAAATATCGTAAATCCTAAATCGTAAATCGTAAATT
>CAISJJ010000093.1 GCA_903885595.1 uncultured Bacteroidales bacterium | reverse complement strand
TGGTGGGAGCAACAGGATTCGAACCTGTGACCCTCTGCTTGTAAGGCAGATGCTCTGAACCGGCTGAGCTATGCTCCCTTGATTGAGGGTGCAAAGGTAATTATTATTTCCAGACATCCAAATTCCAAAACACGGATTATACAATTTATTCGGAAAGTTGACTTCCTGCAATAACGAATGGGTTATATTTTCATTTGGGTAAGAGACCGAAAAAACGTTTGATCGTCTTGTGGAACTTATGGATGCCTTCAACCGGGTCGACATACATCAGGATGCACTCCTTTGTGATAAGGTTTATAGGGTGTGACATGGCCAACTCAATGGATTCGGGCGAGTCAGACATCTGCTGAATCCAGATATTGTCGATTCCCTTTGCGATTGCTTCAGCAACTACATCCCTGGTTTGTTTTTTCGGGGTGATGATCAACAGGTGATGAACATTGAGCGGAAGTGAGCCAACAGTGCGGAAACATGGTGTGCCGGCAATAGTATCAGTGCCCGGATTAACCGGGTAAACTTCAAATCCTCTCTTTTTCAGATGGATAAATACCTGGTGTCCGAATTTCTTTGGATTCCTGGAAACACCGGCAATCGCTATTTTCCGGGAAGAAAGAAAATTATCAATCGAGGTTTTAGTCGCCTTCATGGGTCATTTTTTAAAAATAAAATAAACAGCTAAAATTAAGAAGAAAAACCCGATAAAATGGTTTAATCGCAAGGTCTCTGTTTTGAAAAAGATGATGGTAAAAATCGAAAATACAAATAATGTAATAACCTCCTGCAGCACCTTTAACTCTACCAGCGAAAACGGCCCGCCTAATTCGTGGTAACCCAGGCGATTCGCCGGAACCTGGAAAAAATATTCAAAGAGGGCAATGCCCCAGCTTATCAGCACGATGCTGACCAGTCCCAGATTCTGAAACCAGTTCATCTCCCTGAACTTCAGATGACCATACCAGGCGAAGGTCATAAATGTGTTGGAAAGAATAAGCAGCAGGATTGTATATATTCCCCGGGTCATGTTGTTATTCAGGTTTAGACTAAGGCAAGTATCGTGTTTCTATCCATCCTTTAACTGCCTGGCAAAATCAGGTGAAATATAATTTTCCAGACTCTGACATACATTTGCTGAAAAACGAATCCCCGAGTTTATGAGAGAATCCAGCATCCACACTGACGGGGTCGCAGACCCTGTCAGTGTGGGATGAAGTGTGGCGACTGAATAAATGATGCCGGCATTAAAAGCATCTCCGGCGCCGATTGTGCTTGTCACGTCAATCGGTTTTACTGAGAAAGCACGATGCGTTTCCCTGGAAAGCAATTCAACATTGCCTTTGTTTTGAGTATAAATCAACACTGGGCAACCTGCTTCCTTAATGTATCGATATGCTTGTGCAGCATTATCAGCACCGAAAATAAGTTTAAAGTCTTCATCTGAACCTCGTACCATGTTTGACAGGCTTATGTTCTCCATGATCCATGGCCTGACTTTTTCCAATTCCGGCAGATGAGATTCCCTGAAATTTGGATCGTAAAGAATAAATGCACCCTGAGCGCGTGCCATACGGATGAATCCGGTCAGTTTTTTCCGGATTGATTTGGTCAGTGCGTAAAACGATCCGAAAAGAATGATGTCCTCCTTTTTGATTATCGGAAATGAAATGGAAAGTCTTTTTTTTGGAAACAATTTATAAAAGGAGTAGTCAGCATCCCGGTTCTCATTCAGAAAAGCCAGCGCTAAGGCGGTTTTTCCCGAATCGAAACGATCAATGTAATTTGTTGAAACATGGTTTCGCAGGAGAAAATCGTGAATGATATTACCTGGCTGATCCAGGGCAAAATCGCTGATAAGATATACTGGTAACCCTGCGCGGCCAAGGGATACGGCTGAATTCAACATTGAACCCCCGGGTTCAGCCGCAATTGGTTTTTCGTCCCTGAAGATGATATCCAAAACAGTTTCACCAATACAGTAAATGCTCTTTCCTGCCTTCATCAGATTAATAAATTATAAATCGCACCCCTCTATACCAGCCTTGAGCATTATTAAAACACTATCTGATATTCATTATTTTCGCGCATTGCTTGACAAGCCTTCATGGTTTACATTCATAAGATGCATGCATCCCATAAAAAGATCAGTATTCAATTTCCAGGTCCAGTTCTTCTCTTAAAGTACGTAATGCCGGATTTTTCTCTGCAAGCATATCAAATTTTTCTTTATCCGTATAGGGCTTCATGGTCTTTTGATTGTCAACGATGCTTGTTTGCAGATGAATTTTATAGTTGTTCAGTCGAAAGCGCAAAAATTCCATCATCTCAGTTTTCTTAGAATTCAGTTCATCTTCAAGCACTTTATTTGCCAGGATAAACTCGATTTTCCAGTCGGGTTGAAGCACTGGCCGTGAACCTTTCAAGGTTGAATACAAGTGTGGGGATTCATTCTTTAGTTTGTCGGCAAATTCATCCCAACACAAGCTTAATTCAGTTTGGGTAAACGGTGTGGCTGTTTCATAGCGGGCCTGATAGTCATCTGATGAGAGAGTGTCTGATTCCGTTTTGGATGGAGGCTTTTTTATGGATGTTGTGCTTGTAAATTCATGTTGAATATCCCTCATTTTAAATGTTTCAACGTTTTTTTTCAAGGCAGCTGCCTGCTGATTGCTTGTATGATCGGCTATGCCAACTTGTATTCCGGATTTGATTTCTTCCTTTATTCCGGAGGCCTGGGGTTGATGAACAGAAGGAGGTGGCTGGTTGACCGGAGTGTTTTTCTGCATTCCGGCGGAAGGGGTACCTTGCGGCGTGGAAGGAGGGATCGATTGTTTGGAGTTGGCACCATGATTAAGCTCTGGTTGTAAGACCAATGCGCACATTTGCATCAACGATAGTTCGAGGTGAAGCCGCTTGTTGTTACTGGTTTTGTAATTCAGATCACAGCGGTTGTTAATGTCAAGTAATTGTAACAGAAAGCTGATGGGACACCGGGTTGATTGTTCAACATAATGATTTCTGATAGAAGGGGCAGTCTCGAGTAATTTTGCTGTAGACGCATCTTTACAAACTAATAGATTGCGCAAGTGCTCTCCAAATCCAATTAGAAAATGCTGGCCTTCGAAGCCTTTGCCGATAATGTCGTCAATAGTGAGCAGTGTTCCAGGGATATCGCACGCGAGTATCTGATCTGTCATCTTGAAAAAATACTCATAATCGAGAACATTGAGGTTTTCGAGAACAGTATTATAGGTGAGCTCGTTCCCGGCAAAGCTCACCAGCTGGTCAAAAATCGACAGGGCATCGCGCATGGCGCCATCCGCCTTTTGGGCAATAACATGCACTGCATTTTCTTCGGCTGAAATGTTCTCTTTATCGGCTACATAGTGAAGGTGGCTGGCAATATCATCAACGGTGATCCGTTTGAAATCAAAAATCTGGCAACGCGACAGGATTGTCGGGAGAATTTTATGCTTTTCAGTTGTCGCTAAAATGAACTTTGCATAAGCCGGAGGTTCTTCAAGGGTTTTTAGAAATGCATTAAAAGCTGACGCTGACAGCATATGAACTTCATCGATAATGTACACCTTGTATTTGCCCATTTGAGGTGGGATTCGCACCTGGTCAACCAATGTCCGGATGTCATCAACCGAATTATTTGATGCGCCATCAAGTTCATAAATATTGAAGGATGCATTCTCATTGAATGAAACACAGGATGGACAATGATCACAGGCTTCGATACCGGGTGAGAGGTGCTCGCAGTTTATCGTTTTGGCCAGGATGCGCGCGCAAGTAGTTTTCCCCACACCCCTGGGGCCACAGAAAAGAAATGCCTGTGCCAGCTGGTTGTTCTTGATTGCATTTTTAAGAGTGTTGGTAATCGACTTCTGTCCAACAACGGTATCAAAGGTCTGGGGACGGTATTTTCGTGCCGATACAATAAAATTCTCCATATACGAGTCCGGTTCTGTTCCAAAATATCATTCAAAAGTACGAAAGTTTTTGTTTTTTGCGTAATTTGGCTGCAAGTACCAACAAGGTTTTACATGATGCTCATCCTGACACCAGCCATTACCAACCGACTCCGTTACATAACGGATTTGCTGATCGTGGACATGCTTGGTGTTAAAGTGAGGTTGACAATCTCTGCTGATGAGTATACGGGATATCCGGGTCCGAAAGTGATATACGCAAGGGAACCCATTGCCGGCGGTCTTTTTATTGAGTCATCAGGCCTGCTTTTTGAAGAGAAGATTGTTTTACAGGAGACCAAAACATCGAAATATGAGGATGTTCCGGTTCTCTTCAATTCAGTCAATCCGTTAACTTCATTGCCTTTCGATATATTCGCTGCATCCTTTTACCTGGTAAGCCGGTACGAAGAATATCTTCCACACCTGAGAGACAGGTATGGTCGTTTTCCTTACACCGAAAGCATTGCATGGAAGGAATGCTTTCTTGATATTCCCGTTATTCACAAATGGGCAGAGATGTTTGGCGAATTGCTGCTTAAAAACTTTCCCGGGCTGATCCTCAGGTTTCCCGAATACAAGTATATTCCCACCATTGATATAGATCATGCCTATTGTTACCGGGGTCGCACCCTGACCAGAACCATGGGAGGCCTCGGGCGGGATGCAATGCACGGTCATTTTAGCGATATTATCCTCAGAATAAAAGTATTGTCAGGTTTGGGAAAAGATCCTTACGATAATTATACGTACATCAGGCAGGTGCATGAGAATTTCATGCAAACACCGCTCTATTTTATTTTGTTTGCCGATGATGGGCAAAATGATAATAATGTGACGGTCACTGCTGAATCATTTCATCTGTTGCTTCGCGTACTGGACCGGTATCAGCATGTCGGCATTCATCCCTCGCTTTCGTCCAATAAGCAATACAGCAGGCTGGAGGCTGAATATACCTCATTATCGCAGGTACTGCAGCGCAAGGTTACAATAAGTCGGCAGCATTTTCTCCGGCTTACGATGCCAATGACCTACCAATCGCTGATCCAATTGGGTATCACTGATGATTATTCAATGGGTTATGCATCTTACGCTGGTTTTCGGGCCGGAATTGCTATTCCGTTTTATTTTTTCGATCTGACCTCAAATCAAACTACACATTTGTTAATCCATCCGGTTTCTCTGATGGATGTAACGCTGAAGGATTATCTTCGTCTAAGTCCGGAAGAAAGCCTGGAGACGATCCGCATGATGATTGACAAAATAAAATCGGTACATGGTGAATATATCAGCCTCTGGCATAATGAAAGCCTTGGTAATACTGGCCGTTGGAAGGGCTGGAGATGGGTTTATGAAGAGATGGTTAAATTAGCTTCCACCTGAAGGTTACAATGATACATTATCTGAAGCACACCGGTATTGACAAGCATCGCTGGGATGACTGTATTGACAGGTCATTCAACCGCAGGATCTACGCCTATTCATGGTATCTTGACCTTGTTTGCCCGGGATGGGAGGCAATGGTCGAAGATGATTATATTCGTGTTTTTCCGCTTACATGGAGACGCAAATGGGGTATAAATTATTTATTCCAACCTTTTTTTGCACAACAACTGGGCATTTTCTCTCCCGATGCGTTAGCCGTAATGCATATCAACGGTTTTATCAGGGCCATACCGCACAAGTTCAGATTTGCAGAGATACATCTTAATTCGGGAAATAATGTAATTATCGCTGATGGTGCTGTAACCTCGCGGGTCAATCATGAGATTTGGCTTGCCCAAACCTATGAAAAGCTGGGCGTGGGATATTCGCAAAACACAAGAAGAAATTTAAGGAAAGCGCTTGAATTGGAGGTCTGCCTCGGCAAGGTTGTGCGAACAGATGATCTGATTTCGCTCTTCAGGGAAAATTTCGGAAATAAAGAGGGAAAACTTCGTGACGCCGACTATGAAACAATTCAAAAAGTTATCGATTATTGCCTTTCCAGGAAGATGGGTTATGTCATGGGTGCCTATTCAGATGCAGGGCTTCTTTGTGCTGCTGCATTTTTTCTCTTTGATCATGACCGGGTCTATTTTTTATTTGCGGCATCTTCTCCTGAAGCTCGAGAAAACGGAGCAATGTTCCTGTTAATCGACCGGTTTATTGCTGAAAATGCACAAAAACCAATTATGCTTGATTTTGAAGGAGGCAATAATCCGAACCTTGGTAGGTTTTATAAAAGTTTTGGGGCGACAGTGGTTACTTATCCGGCACTTCGCATAAATCATCTGCCCGGATTAGCTGAGCTGGTGCTATATTTTACCCGCAAATTGAGGCCATAGCGAAAATTCGCTACTTTTGTGAGAGTATAACTTTAAATAGAACGAAAATGGTGCATGCATTATCAACAAATCATTCCATCCTGAATCAATATATTGCCGAAATCAGGGATGCCGAAGTGCAAAAAGACAGTTTACGTTTCCGGAGGAACCTTGAGCGTTTAGGCGGCATTTTTGCTTACGAGATCAGTAAGGAATTGACATACGAGACCAAAGAGGTGATCACGCCGCTGGGTATTGCCAATGTGCCGGTGTTGATTGACTACCCGGTGCTGGCTACCATTCTTCGTGCCGGACTTCCTTTTCACCAGGGGTTTCTCAACTTTTTTGATAAATCGGAAAATGCATTTATTTCGGCATTTCGCCGTCATCATAAAGATGGCTCCTTTTCAATAAATATTGAATATGCTTCGGTAACGGAAATCGAAAATAAAGTTGTGGTTTTGTGCGACACCATGCTCGCATCCGGGGCTTCAATGGTGCTGGCCTACAAGGAACTGATATCGCACGGAAAACCTAAACATACGCACATTGCCACAGCAGTAGCCAGCGCTGAAGGAATCGATCATGTTAAAAAGCATATCTCGAAGAACGATTTTACGCTTTGGGTTGGCGTTATTGATGATGAGATGACGGCTCAGTCCTATATTGTTCCCGGGCTAGGTGATGCCGGTGATCTTGCTTACGGGAAAAAACGTTAAAGTATCAGCTATGAAAAACACCCTCGTCCGTGAGAATATAAATATTTCTCTTGTGTCTATCCGAAGCCATTTGCTGCGGACTATTCTTACTATCATGATTATTTCTTTTGGGATCATGGCACTCGTTGGGATTCTGACAGCAACTGATTCAATCAAGTATTATCTTACACAGAATTTCTCAATGATGGGATCCAATACACTGACCATCCGTAACAGATCAATGAATATCCACATGGGGGGAGGCGACCATAAGGAAAAACGCTATGAACCAATTACATATAACCAAGCCAGCGAGTTTAAAGACCGGTTTGATTTTCCCGCATACACTTCCGTTTTTACCCGTGCTACCGGCATCGCCACATTGAAGTTTGAAAACAATAAAACGAATCCGAATGTACGGGTTATTGGTGCAGATGAAAATTACCTGATCACCTCGGGGGATGAGGTAGAAACCGGCAGGAATTTTACCACGAATGAAATAGAATATGGATTCAGTTCTGTTATTCTCGGAGCAGGTCTCGTGACAGAGCTTTTTAAAAACAAGGAAGATCCTCTCGGGAAAATCATCTCCATTGGTCCGGGAAAGTTTAAAGTAATCGGAGTCTTAAAGTCCAAGGGTTCCAGTATGGGTTTCAGTGGTGACCAAACCTGTTTTATCCCGGTTTCCAATGTCCGTATAAATTTTCCACGTCCTGATATGTCCTTCAATATCAATGTAATGGCAAAGAGACCTGAATTGGTTGACGCGGCAACCGGAGAAGCAACGGCTATTTTAAGAAGTATCCGGAAAGTTCCGGTGGGCATTGAAGATACATTTGAAATCACTAAAAGTGATAATATTGCCAAGATGTTGATTGAAAATATTAAATATGTGACCATGGCCGCCACGCTGATCGGGTTCATTACACTGCTTGGGGCAGCCATCGGGCTGATGAACATCATGCTTGTTTCGGTAACAGAGCGTACCCGGGAAATTGGGATAAGGAAAGCGATCGGTGCAACCAAAAGGGTTATCCGTAACCAGTTTCTTGTTGAGGCGATAGTCATCGGCCAGATTGGAGGAATATTTGGTATTATCCTTGGAATCCTTGTTGGCAATGTGATTTCCCTTCTGATTGGCAGCGCTTTCATTGTACCCTGGATATGGATTGCTACCGGCGTAATTCTTTGTTTTGGGGTTGCCCTGATTAGTGGAATTATTCCAGCGCGGAAAGCAGCAAACCTCGATCCGATTGAATCGCTTCGGTACGAGTAGGAGGTTTTCATGGATTTAAGCAAAGTAATCAGTCTGCTAAGGAAAGAGTTTCCTTATGAACCCACTGAGGGACAAGATAAACTGTTAGGCGAACTGGCTGTTTTTCTGACAATTTCATGGAGGCAGCAAAACGCATTGTTCATTCTCAGGGGATATGCGGGGACAGGGAAAACCACAGTAGTTAAAGCTTTGGCCGAAGTGCTCCCACAGGTTGGAAAGAAAACAGTGCTTTTAGCTCCTACCGGGCGTGCAGCGAAGGTGCTGTCAAGCTATACAAAAAAGGCGGCCAATACAATCCACCGGAAAATTTACCTTGCCCGTACGAACAAAGATGGTTTGATTGATCTGAAACTCCAGGTCAATTATCACAAACATACTTTATTCATCGTTGATGAAGCCTCGATGATTCAGCATGTCATGTCGACTGAGGGTGCTTTATTCCCAACCCGGAATCTGCTTGATGATCTTTTTAAATTTGTTTACAGCGGGGAGAATTGTCGCATGCTTTTCATCGGTGATGCAGCACAGTTGCCTCCGGTTGGCCTTGATTACAGTCCTGCACTCGATCATGCCTTTTTAACAAATGCATATCATCTCAATATCGACACGTTTGAGCTGACTGAGGTTGTGAGGCAGGCAAAAAAATCGGGAATCCTGGTTAATGCAACTCAGGTAAGGCACCAGGTCCAGGAGAAAAAGCTTGATTTCCCCCTGTTTTCCCTGGAGGGATTCAAAGATATTATCCGATTATCAGGGCAGGAACTGGAAGAGGCCCTCAATCATGCCTATTCAGGTTCACAAAAGGAGAATAATGTGGTCATCTGCCGTTCGAATAAGCGGGCAAACATATACAACCGCGAGATCCGTCATCGTATTCTCTTTCTTGAGGAGGAGATATCCTGTGGCGATTACCTGATGATTGTAAAGAACAATTATTTCTGGCTGCCGGTTGAATCCACCGCCGGGTTCATTGCCAATGGCGACATCGTGGAGTTAATGAGGATCCGGAAAATTGAAGAAATGTATGGATTCAGATTTGCCGATGTCACAATCAGGTTTATCGATTATCCTGACGAAAAGGATGTTGATGTGAAAATCGTACTTGATACCCTTATGTCGGAGTCGGCCGCCTTATCGCAACCAGACAATAACAGACTTTTTCAGGCAGTTATGGCCGATTTTCAGGAAGTCCCCTCAAAAAGGGAGCGGATGGAGAAGGTTAAAGCCAGCCCATATTTCAACGCGTTGCAGGTGAAATTCGCCTACGCATTAACGTGTCACAAAACCCAGGGCGGACAATGGGATACGGTATTTATTGACCAGGGATATCTTAATGATAAAATGCTAAACCTGGAATTCGGGCGGTGGCTATATACTGCCGTAACCAGAGCAACAAAAAAACTATACCTGATTAATTTCGAAGACCGGTTTTTTGAGTGACAAGTGACAAGTGACAAGTGACAAATAAAATTTACAATTTACGATTTTTTCGTCCCGTGTCCCGTGTCCCGATTTTTTCGTCCCGCGTCCCGCGTTTTACCATCCCACCAGGCTTATCCCGACAACAAACGGATAAAGCTCCGGTCCCTGGTTTTTCTGGAACATCTGGGTAAGGGAATAATTGGCAAACAGGTTAAGGAACGACCAGCCAACGCGAAATGCTGCGTCAACTTTGAAAGGACTCAGGTGGTAAGCGCCACGGTCGCGAACCATATAATGTTCCACGTTATAGGTAGCTACTTTATTCCCTTTGTCATCAACCAGGAAGTACGTTTCCTCCTTATTGTCGTATATCTGCTTGGTATATGATCCAATGCGCACCCCGGCGATTACACCAAGTGTAACGTGGAAACTGTTTACACGGTAACGGCGGTTGGTCTGATATTCAAACAAGAGGGGCAGGTTCAGGTAGGAGACAACCATTTTATTTACCTTCATGCTGACATAATTCCCCTGTTGATCCTGTACCTTATAGGCGACAAGCGATGAGGAATCCTTCAACATGACATAGTCACCGGAGAAATAATAGTTGCTCACCTGGAATCCAAGGCCTGTCGTGAATCCGATGTGTTTTTTATAGATGTTCACATTCAACTCAAACGGGTTAATATTGACAGTAAGTGAACGGGCTACATTCATGTTCATATAAGGATACTTCGGGCCGAAATTCATGTTAAAATCGGGAGTGGTATATCCGCTGAAGCCAAGTTCAATTCCTGCCCAATGTCCGTTGTATTTATTTTTTTTCTTGCCGAAAGGAAAATCGCTCATATCGAAATTTCCCATTGGACAGTAGCATGAACTCATATGATGGCAACTGTCGCTCTTATGGCAGCTGTCGCTCGTATGCCATCCCTGCTTATGAAAAGGGCACTTCTTATTATCCTGAGCATTGGAAGTTGCTGACAATGTGATTAGAAGTAAGATTATACCTGTTAGTTTCAAGAAGGTTTTCATAATTGTTTTCTTTTTATGTTAGACAATATGAACGATAGGACGATGTAACAACAGAAATGTTACACACTGAAAGGATCAGGAATCTAATTTGAGCACGGCAAGAAATGCTTTCTGGGGGACTTCAACATTTCCGATCTGGCGCATACGTTTTTTACCTTTTTTCTGCTTTTCAAGCAGTTTTCTTTTTCTTGTAATGTCACCGCCATAACATTTGGCTGTAACATCTTTCCTGAGGGCTTTCACCGTTTCACGTGCGATAACTTTTGCGCCTATGGCAGCCTGTATGGCAACATCATATTGCTGACGGGGAATGAATTCCTTCAGTTTTTCACAGAACCTGCGGCCGAAATCATAGGCATTGTTCCTGGTAATGAGAGCCGACAGTGCATCAACGATCTCTCCATTAAGCAGAATGTCAAGTTTCACGAGATCAGCAGTCTGCCATCCTGAAGGATGATAGTCAAAGGATGCATAACCTTTTGAAATGCTTTTTAACTTGTCGTAGAAATCAAACACGATTTCACCGAGCGGCAATTCTACGGTCAGTTCAATTCGATCGGTAGTCAGGTAAACCTGGTTTTTAAGGATACCACGTTTGCCAACGCAAAGGGTCATGATCGGACCAATATACTCAGATTTCGTGATAATGTTGGCAATAATGGTCGGCTCTTCGATCTTGTTGATGTAGTTTGGTTCGGGTAACCCGGATGGATTGTAAACATCCAGCATTTCCCCCTTGTTTGTATAAACTTTATAGGAAACGTTTGGTACCGTTGTAATGACATCCATGTCGAATTCGCGGTCGAGGCGTTCCTGCACGATCTCCATGTGCAGCAACCCCAGGAAACCGCAACGGAAACCAAAACCAAGCGCTGCAGAGGCCTCCGGCTCAAATGAAAGAGCCGCATCATTCAGTCTCAGTTTTTCCAGTGAATCGCGCAGCACTTCATAATCATCTGCATCAGTCGGATAAATCCCGGCAAAAACCATGGGCTTCACACCAATAAATCCTTCAATGATCTCGGTACAGGGTCTTGCCACATGGGTGATGGTATCACCAACCTGGACTTCCTTGCTGTTTTTAATTCCGGAAATGATGTAGCCAACATCACCTGCACATACCGATGTACGCACCTCCTGTTTCATCCGTAAAATACCCACTTCATCGGCATGGTACTCCATTCCGGTGGCGACAAACTTTACATGATCACCCTTTTTAATGGTTCCGTTGAAAATCCTGAAATAGGCGACAACACCCCTGAACGGATTGAATAATGAATCGAAAATAAGGGCCTGCAGGGGAGCCTCCGGATCGCCTGCAGGACTGGGAATCCTGCTGACGATGGCATCCAGAACGTATTCAATGCCCAAACCTGTTTTAGCGCTCACGGCCAGGATTTCATCATGGTCGCAACCCAATAAATCCACGATCTGGTCTTTTACCTCCTCAACCATGGCTGCATCCATGTCAATTTTATTCAGAATAGGGATAATGGTGAGATTATGTTCAATGGCAAGATACAGGTTGGAAATGGTCTGGGCCTGTATTCCCTGGGTGGCATCAACAACAAGCAGCGCCCCTTCACAGGCGGCAATTGCACGGGATACTTCATAAGAAAAATCAACATGTCCGGGGGTGTCAATCAGATTCAGAACATAGTCCTGGCCATTGTGGGGAAAATTCATCTGAATGGCGTGGCTCTTGATCGTTATTCCACGTTCACGTTCCAGATCCATGTCATCAAGTACCTGCTCCCTGGAATCGCGTTCAGAAACAGTATCTGTCCACTGTAACAGACGATCGGCAAGGGTCGATTTCCCGTGGTCGATATGGGCAATAATGCAAAAATTTCGTATGTATTTCACGGGTGCAAAGATACAAAATTTGTTCTATTATCTAAGGATCGTGAGTGATCCATGAAGATTCCGTTTGACGCTGCCCGACAATGTTATCTCAAAAATATCGCACACGTAGAAATAAGTGCCATCGCTGCATGGCTGGTTTGTCGTTTTATCTTTTCCATCCCAGTTGATTTCAGGATCGTTCGTCTCGAATACCTCCTTGCCCCATCTGTCAAATATCATTATATTGACCTGCTCTACCGAGAAATGCTGGACGGGGCGAAAATAATCGTTGAAAGAATCTCCGTTGGGGGTGAAAATATTTGGTAACCGATACTGACATTCAAGTCCAGCCGAAATGTCAACACAGACAACATTGCTGATGTCGCTTCGGTTGCCTACTGAGTCAACGGCAACAACGCCATAGCATCCCACAAATGTGTTTTGCTGCTGATGAAGATAAACAGTGTCCCGTGGGTTGAAAATCGAATCATACAATCCCAGTTCACCCTGAGCAGGATTAAAGTAAATATAATAACGGGCGATGTCAGCCGGGCAGGAATCGGCAGCTTTTGTCCAGATTAAAATATTTGTATTTTCTTCACACACAGTTTTGACAGTAAGCAGGGGCGGGCATGGAGGAACATTATCCACCGGAATTGAACAGGTTTCCTGAGAGAAGTTAATGATCGGATCAATAAACCCGGCGGCGGAATATTTTCCCAGACTTTTAATTTTATAGCAATACTGCAATCCGTTTTCAAGGCCGATATCACGATAATTTGTCATGGAGCTAATTCCAACCGAGTCAAATGATGCAACATCCGGTTCTTTACGAAAAATCACAAACCGGAAGTTTGCCCACGGAACGGCGTTGGTCCAGCTCAGTTTTACCATTCTGTCGCTTGGAATTGCCGAAAGGAACATAGATGAGGCCACTTGCGACGATCCTATCAGAAACCTGTTTCCATACGTTACGTTGAAAAGATCGATACGATAATTAAAACCAAATGCTTGTGTGTTTAACAAGGTATCGGTGAGTGTCGTATCGTTCAGGTTGTTCAGTGAGTCGATGAAAATAAACTGCTCAGGGGCATCGGACCGGCATCTGGCAACGACATATTTGTAGGGTCCGGGAGCCTGCAAGGAATCTATTTCTGTGGGCTTTGACCAGGCAACAAAGACCGATCCGTTGCTTTCGCTTGTTGTATTGATACTCGTATGGGTGATGACAGCCACATCTTTTTTCAGGCTTGCACATGCCTCGTTTGAGGCATAACTTTCTGCTTTGTCGGGATAAATTGCAACAATCATATAACAATATTTCAACCCGCGCAAAAGTCCGGACCCATTGTTATCATCAAGGTAGGTAGTTCTGGTAATATCATTGAATTCGGCGATTTTGGCATATCCCAGATAACCTGGAACCCCTGTTTCACAATAGCCAGGCAAGTAGCCTGATGAATCGGCCTTACGGTAGATTTTAAAGCCTGAAGCATTGGTGCAATTGTAATTGTCCCAGTTCAGGGTGATGGCATTGCCCATGGGATGGGCTATGAGATTTTGTGGTGCAGGGCCAATGACAAGGATGTTAATGGATTTTATGCTTACAAGGCTTACAGGCGATGCATTGTCTTTGGCCTTGAAGAACATCTGGTATGGTCTTTTTTGAACGTGGCTGCAGTTTGTATTCCAACGGAACAGAGCCTGGGTGTGACCTTCGCCGGTTGCGGGATTTGGATCAAGTGTGGCAGGACTATTCGCAAGGATTAATGGCCCGCCGGTACCCGTCAGGGTCAGGCTGTTGCTGTCGGGATCGTAGGCTTTGACCGGAAAGCGAAGAATTTTACCGGCTTCGATGCATGTGTCATACACTGAGTCAATTACAGGAGGATGATTATTGCAGGCAATAACAATGATCTGCATGTCACGCAGTACACTTCCGATTTTAAGTCCGTCACGCCATTCTTCAATCAGTATTGCAATGTTATACTCCCCCTGTTGCTCAGGGCTATCCCAAACCAGGTCGCCGTTAATTGAATCCAACGTCAGATGGTTGGATGCTGGAGGATATGTATAGCCAGGAATGATCTGTCCCTGGGCTCCGCGACAAGGTATCAATTTATACGAAAGGCTATCCCCATCTGCATCGTAAGCTCCTGGATTATGATAAAAGGGCTGGAAAACACATGCATTGTCGATAGGGGGGATCAGCAACACCGGCGAATTGTTGTACCCACCGATGAACGGGCTGATCATGAGTTCGGAATAGATGTACAAGGGTGTATTGATGGAATTAGGAATATTCAGGATCCCTCCGTTGCGGTTTGGATCTTCGCATGAAATTGTGTAGGTGGAGGGTCCCGGAAAAGTATGCTGGCCAAGATACCTGTTATAGGTTATTTCGTCAGGCAGATAGGTGACTTCAACGCGCGGAATATCGGAAATGGTTCCGTCACCCCAGTAGATGGTCAGGTAATCGCGAAAGGCGTTGGCAGGGCTCGGTGTAAAAGTATAAGAAATGAGGGTGATCTCATAGGTTAGGTCGGTCAGATGACGGAAGGTGATTTCAGCGGCGCGCTGATGAGTGGCATGACCGGAATATGGATATACGACAGTGAACAGAAGGTTCAGCAAGAACAGTCTTATTATCAGTCGTTTCATCATATTTTCAGGGTGGGTAGCAGATCTTCCGTCAAAAGTAATAATTTTCTCTGCGCCGGTGGAGATAAGAATGCTTAATTTCAAATCATTCTAATTTTTAAATTAAATTTGCAGGACATTGTCAAAACAGTCAGTATTAATGTATCAGCAGAGCCCTGAGGTTGAGAAGCAGGAAATAATCAAACGCTACCGTAATCTACTGCGAGTCTGGAAACCCCGCAACCCGGTTGATAAAAAAAGCGTCAGAAAAGCTTTCAGAATGGCGCTGGAAGCCCATAAGGACATGCGGCGTAAAACCGGGGAACCCTACATTTATCACCCGCTCAGTGTTGCCACAATTGCTGCCGGAGAAATAGGCCTGGGCGCTACTTCCATTATTTGTGCTTTGTTGCATGATGTGGTTGAGGATACTGAATATACGATTGAGGATATTCGCGGACTTTTTGGGAATAAAGTGGCTGCCATCATTGACGGGCTTACCAAAATCAAGGGGATTTTCGATCAACGTACGGCCTCCATCCATGCTGAAAATTTTAAAAAAATACTACTGACACTTTCCGACGATGTTCGTGTCATTCTGATCAAGCTGGCCGACAGGCTGCATAACATGCGAACCCTGGATGCACTGGTACATGAAAAGCAGCTTAAAATTTCATCTGAAACCATCTATCTTTATGCACCGTTAGCACATCGCCTGGGGTTGCATGCCATTAAAAGCGAACTTGAGGACCTTGCCCTGAAATATACCGAACCGGAGGTGTATAACATGATTTCATGGAAACTGAAGGAGTCAGCTAAGGGTCGTACCCGCTTTGTCAACAAGTTTGTTTACCCGATCAAAAAAGCGCTGACGGAGAAGGAGTTCCAATTTACAATTCATGCCCGTGAAAAGTCAATCGCAGCGATATGGCTGAAGATGCAAAAGAAAGAGGTTCCTTTCGAAGAAATCTACGACATCTTTGCAATCAGGATCGTTATTGATTCACCGCTCGAAACCGAGAAGTCGGATTGCTGGAAGGTTTATTCGAGCATAACTGATCATTACCGGCCGAACATGGACAGGCTTCGTGATTGGATATCAATTCCAAAAGCCAATGGTTACGAAGCGCTCCATACAACCGTGATGAGTCATACCGGCGAATGGGTTGAAATTCAGATTCGTTCCAGGCGTATGGATGAAATAGCCGAAAAAGGATATGCAGCGCACTGGAAATATAAAGAATCAATGAACCTCAATAGCCGGCTTGACAACTGGCTCGATCGCATCAAAGAGATGATTGATAGTCCTGATGCAGATGCATTATCGTTTATCGATGACGTTAAAGGCTATTTCTTTCTTGAAGAGATCTCTGTATTTACACCTCAGGGAGAGTTGCGCACACTGCCCGCCAATTCATCCGTGCTTGACTTTGCCTATGCCATTCACAGTGAGTTGGGGGATACATGTATCGGGGCAAAAGTTGATAAGAAACTGGCTCCGATCAATCATGTCCTGACAAACGGACAGCAGGTTGAGATCATTACATCAAGCAAGCAGACTCCAAAAGAAGAATGGCTTAGTTATGTTGTCACCACCCGTGCAAAAACGAATATTAAAATGACCGTACGCGAAGAGAAAAAGAAATTCGCTAAAACGGGAAAAGAAAAGCTGGGCAAATGGTTTTTGCAGTTGGGGGTGGATTTCACAAATGAAAATATCAAGAGATTCCTGACGGCAAATAACTTTAGCAGTCTGATTGACCTTTACTTTGCCGCCTCACAGGATAAAATAGGTATTAAAGATGTCAAGGTTTTCGCCGCCTCCAGTTTCAGGAATGGATGGCTCAATTATGTTTCAAGAAATCAGACAAAGACGAAAGATCTTTCAGCGGGAATAAGTGTAGGAAAAAAACCGGGAAAGACTGATGAATTCGAGCAATTCACCGGTTCTCAGAATGAAAATCCTGATTTCGAAGTCGCATCCTGTTGCAATCCCATTCCCGGCGACGAAGTTATCGGACTTACCTCTCCCGAACAAATTGCGATTCGTATTCACCGCACAAAGTGTCCGCAGGCCCAGGAAATGATGACCGTATATGGAACCAGAATGGTCAAGGTAAACTGGACTAACCATGAATCAATATCTTTCCTGACTGATATAAAGGTCACCGGGATTGATAAAGTAGGGTTAATCAATGAAATCACCCGCATCATTTCAAATGACATGAATCTGAATATTAAATCATTTCATGTTGAGGCTGATAACGGACTGACCAAGGGATCAATAACCCTTTATGTAAAAAACACTGCAAACCTGAACGAGGCCTTAAAAAAGTTAACAATGATTGAAGGTATTACCCGGGTGACCCGGGTGGATTAAAAATGAAAAAAATCTATTTTTATTCGTTCTAAATACGGATAAATGTTTATCTTTATCCAAAATTTCCCGTTATGATCAAGAAACCTATCGAAGATGTGTTCGAAACTGTGCGCAAAATGTTTACAGAATATCTTGAACGCCATGGGCATCGGAAGACTCCAGAGCGTTACACAATCCTGAAGGAGATATTTGCCACTGAAGGTCACTTTGATATTGAAACGTTGTATATAAGAATGAAAAACCACAAGTATCGGGTCAGCAGGGCAACACTTTACAATACGATTGAGCTGTTGCTCGACTGTGGCCTGGTAACAAAACACCAGTTTGGGACAAACTATGCGCAGTTTGAGAAATCAACCTTGCTGAAGCAGCATGATCATTTTATTTTTGATGATTCCGGCGAAGTTCTTGAATTTTATGATCCCCGAATTGAAGAGGTGAAAGCCCAGGTTGAAAGTCTCTTCAATGTTAATATTACACACTATGCGCTTACATTTTACGGTAATTTGAAATCCAAGAAGTAACTTAAAGTATGAAGGTTGATGTAATTCTGGGCTTGCAGTGGGGCGATGAAGGGAAAGGAAAGATTGTTGATGTTTTTACCCCGCGATATGATATTATTGCTCGTTTTCAGGGTGGACCGAATGCTGGTCACACTATTATTTTCGATGGCAAGAAATATGTTCTGCATACGATTCCTTCAGGTATATTTCATCAAAAAACGCAGAATGTTATCGGCAACGGTGTCATTATAGATCCATTTATACTGTTCAAGGAAATTGATAAATTGCGGGAAGCAGGTATGAAGCCTGAAGAAAATCTTCTTGTTTCAAAGAGGGCACACCTGATCCTGCCAACGCATCGTTTACTGGATGCTGCGCTTGAATCGGAAAAGGGGAATTCAAAGATCGGTTCTACGCTGAAAGGAATTGGCCCGACCTACACCGATAAATATGGCCGTAATGGTCTTCGGGTGGGAAACATTACAGAAACTGATTTCAGAAACAGGTATGAGCTACTCAGGAAAGAGCATCTTGACACGATCGATTATCATGGTTTCGATTACAGGCAGCACCTGCTTGACGGGTTGACCTTTGAGGCCTACGAAGAAAAGTGGTTTGATTCAATTGAACGAATGAAATCCCTTCGCATCATTGACAGCGAAGTGTTTCTCAACACAAGTCTTGACCAGGGAAAATCAGTGCTTGCAGAAGGGGCGCAAGGGACCATGCTTGATGTTGATTTTGGTTCATATCCCTATGTAACATCTTCCAATACGATAACTGCCGGTGTTTGTTCAGGGCTTGGTCTGTCACCGCATCGTATCGGCAAGATTTTCGGGATTTTCAAAGCCTATTGCACCCGGGTGGGTAGTGGCCCTTTTCCCACGGAACTAAACGACTCTGACGGAGAAAAAATGCGGATCGGGGGCAATGAGTTCGGATCAACTACAGGGCGCCCGCGCCGCTGTGGCTGGCTTGATTTGCCAGCGCTGAAATATTCCATCATGCTCAATGGAGTTGACAGTTTGATCATGATGAAAGCTGATGTGCTGAATCCATTCACTGCCATCAAAATCTGCACAGACTATAGCCTTGATGGTGAAGTCCTGAACAACTTCCCTTTTGATCTTTGTGACGAAAAACTTGGGCTGGTTTACAAAGAAATGAAAGGTTGGGATGGTCCCCTCGATGGGTGTTCTACTGTCACTGATCTTCCTGCCGCTCTGGCAGAATATGTGATGTTTATAGAAAATCAAGTTGGATTACCGGTTGACATCATCTCAATCGGCCCTGACAGGGTCCAAACCCTCCAGCGTTGATTATAGTTTCCGTTTGATTTCAATCTGTTCGTAACCCTCAACGATATCTCCTACCTTGATATCGTTAAAGTTTTCGATGTTCAATCCGCACTCATAGCCGCTCTGAACTTCTTTTACGTCATCTTTAAAGCGTTTAAGAGAGCCAAGCATTCCCGTGTATACGACAATGCCATCACGAATTACCCTGATCTTGGTATTACGGGTAACTTTGCCGTCAAGGACCATACAACCTGCGACCGAACCAACTTTGGTGATCTTGAATACATCGCGGACCTCAATATTACATAGGATCTTCTCTTCAATTTCAGGAGATAACATGCCTTCGATAGCAGCTTTAATTTCTTCAATGGCTTGATAAATAATTGAATAAAGACGGATATCGATCTGTTCTGCTTCAGCCAGTTTACGCGCACTTACTGAAGGCCGGACCTGGAATCCGACAATCACGGCATTGGATGCCGAGGCTAATAAAACATCTGATTCGGTAATTGCGCCAACAGATTTGTGAATCACGTTGACCATGACCTCTTCGTTTGAAAGTTTCAGCAAGGAATCGGAGAGCGCTTCCACAGAACCATCCACATCGCCCTTGACGATGATGTTAAGTTCCTTAAAATCACCAATGGCAATGCGGCGGCCGATTTCGTCGAGTGTGATGTGTTTTTGCGTACGCAACCCCTGCTCGCGCTGCAGTTGCAGACGTTTGGTTGCGATCATTTTTGATTCTTTCTCATCAGCCATAACATTGAACCCATCACCGGCCTGGGGCGCTCCATTCAAGCCCAGCATGAGCATGGGCTGCGAAGGACCGGCTTCCTTTATCGGGGTATTGCGTTCATTGTACATTGCTTTTACTTTTCCATAGGTGGCTCCAGCGAGTACAATGTCGCCAACACGCAAAGTTCCGTTCTGGACAAGGAGTTTGGCAACATAGCCACGGCCTTTATCAAGGGATGATTCTATAACAGTACCGGTTGCCAGACGTATTGGATTTGCTTTCAGGTTAAGCATTTCAGCTTCAAGCAATACTTTTTCCAAAAGGACACCTACATTCGTTCCGGCTTTCGCTGAAATTTCCTGGGTTTGATATTTACCTCCCCATTCTTCAACAAGGATATTCATCTTTGATAATTCCTCGCGAACTTTTTCAGGGTTGGCATTGGGTTTATCCATTTTATTAAAGGCAAAAACAATTGGAACGCCAGCTGCCAGGGCATGATTGATGGCTTCACGGGTTTGAGGCATTACGTTTTCATCAGCAGCAATAACAATGATGGCCACATCGGTTACACTGGCACCCCGTGCACGCATAGCCGTGAAAGCTTCGTGACCAGGAGTATCAAGGAAGGTGATCTTTTTTCCGTTTTCGAGTTGCACTTCGTAGGCTCCGATATGCTGTGTTATACCACCAGCTTCGCCGGCAACAACATTTGTACTGCGGATAAAGTCGAGAAGTTTGGTCTTACCGTGATCCACATGCCCCATAACGGTAACGATCGGGGGCCTGTCCCGGAGATCTTCCGGATTATCGGGTTCATTCTGTTTGATGGCCTCCTGTACCTCAACACTTACAAATTCAACTTTATGGCCAAATTCTTCGGCAACCAGAGTCAGTGTTTCTGCATCAAGACGCTGGTTGATGGAAACGAACATTCCCAATGCCATGCATGTTGAAATAACATCGGTAACCGATACATTCAACATGGAGGCAAGTTCATTGGCCGTCACAAACTCGGTAACTTTGATTACGCGTTTACCTTCCTCCATGCGCTCCTGTTCCTGGTGCATCTGATGGCTTACGGCTTCTCTTTTTGCCTTACGATATTTGGAGGCTTTTGATTTACCTGAGGGGCTTAACCGTGCAAGGGTCTCCCTGATTTGTTTTTCAATATCTTCGACCGTTACTTCGGTTTTCTGAACATCCTTGTGGTATTTCTTATCCTTGGCAAGGGTCGGTTTGTGGAGGCTCGGGCGCGGTATTTCGGTTGTGGCCGCGGCAGGAGTGACATCTTCGCCCTGACGCTTGATGCGTTTGCGCTTCTTTTTCTTTGATTTCAGGGTTTCATCGGATGACGAAGCAACAGGTTGGGCTTTTTTCTTTTCAAATTTTTTGGGTTCCGGCAGTTGCATGGAGCCAAGAATTGTTGGTCCTTCCAGCTTGATTCGTTCTGTCGGAAGGAAATTGGATTCCTGAACAGGTTCAGCAACGACAGGAATCACCGGAATTTCGGCGATGTGTTCCGCTACAGGCACAGGCGTTTCGAAAACCTCGGGTGATGTTGTTTCTAAGACCACTTCCGGTATTTCAGTTAATTCAGGAAGAACATCGGCGGGCGCCGGCTGCGGTTTGTCTTTTATTCTTTTTACCGGCTTTTTTTCGAAAGCGCCGAGGTCCATCATACCAATGATTTTCAAATCATTCCTTGGCTTCTGTTCGGCTTCTGTTTCCGGTTCGGCCTGTGGAGGTGCTTCGGCCTGTAATTCTGAAATCGTAGTTACAATTTCCTCAGCAGGAAGGGTAATTTCTGCTGGTTGTGCAATCTCAATTTCTTTTGGCTCAATTGATTCTGTACCGGGTACAATCTCAGGAAGTTTTTCCTCCGTTACGACAGGTAAATTAACAATTTCTTCTGCTGAAACTGAAGGCACAGCGGGAATTTCAACCTCTGGCGGGGGAGGAGGGGGGATTTCAGCCTTTTTTTCCTCCCTGACAGGCTCTTTTACAACAATTTCCCTTGCTTTTTTGGCAGTCTCATACTGCTTTTTCTCGAAATCCATGGAGACGTTCTTGATGAACAGGTCATCAAGTTCTTTTTCACGGTCTTTCGTTGCAGACTTCTTGTCCTCAATGGTAATTGTCTCATGTGCAGTAAATTGAAGGCCAATCTTTTTTGCTTCTTCTTTTACATGCTTTTCTGATGCGAACTCTTTCATCAGGAGGCTATACATCTCTGACGATAATTTCGCATTGGGATCCATTTCGATCGGGAATCCTTTTTTAACAAGAAATTCCACCACGGTTTTGATTCCAATATTAAATTCCCGTGCAGCTTTGCTTAACCTGGTAGTTGTTACGCCTTCACTCATTGAGCAAAATTATGGTTTTTTATTCAAATTCAGCTTTTAAAATACGGACAACTTCATTAATCGTCTCTTCTTCGAGGTCGGTCCGTTTAACTAGTTCTGCAACATTCAAATCCAATACACTTTTCGCTGTGTCGCAACCAATTGATTTTAATTCATCAATAATCCACTGATCGATTTCATCGGAGAATTCCTGTATGTCAACATCTTCATTATCAACATCGGTGTCGCGATAAACATCAATCTCATAACCAGTAAGTTTTCCGGCCAGTTTGATATTAAATCCACCTTTTCCGATTGCCAGTGAAACCTGGTCGGGTTTCATATATACATCGGCACGTTTCTCTTCTTCAATTATTACAATAGAAGAGACTTTCGCCGGACTTAAAGCCCGTTGTATAAAAAGGGATGGATTGGTTGTGAAGTTGATCACATCAATATTTTCGTTTTTCAATTCGCGAACAATGCCATGAATCCGGCTTCCCTTCATCCCAACACAGGCACCAACCGGGTCGATGCGGTCATCATAGGATTCAACGGCGATCTTGGCACGTTCGCCCGGAACGCGGACTATCTTTTTGATGTTGATCAGCCCGTCATAAACTTCAGGAACTTCCGACTCAAACAATCTTTCAAGGAACGCCTCTGAGGTGCGTGAAAGGATGATGATCGGATTGTTGTTTTTCATTTCAACCTTTGATACAACGGCCCTGATGGTATCTCCTTTTCTGTAAAAATCGGAGGGGATTTGTTCTGATTTTGGCAAGATCAATTCAATACTTTCATCATCAAGTACAAGGATCTCTTTTTTCCAGACCTGGTAAACTTCTCCGGAGATTATTTCACCAATCTTTTCACGGTATTTGGCGTAAATGTTGTTTTTCTCGTATTCCTGGATTTTAGAAATCAGATTTTGACGGATGGCCAGGATTTCACGCCTGCCGAAGCTTCCAAGTTTTACCTCCTCCGAAAGTTCTTCCCCCACTTCAAAATCAGGTTCGATCCTGATAGCTTCAGAAAGCGGCACCTGCGTGTTTTCGTCTTCTACGGTGCCATCTTCAACAATGGTTCGTGAACGGAAAATTTCAAGGTCCCCCTTGTCAATATTAACAATGATGTCGAAATTATCGGCCGACCCAAACCTTTTCGTCAGCATATGCTTGAATACATCTTCCAGGATGCGCATCATGGTTTCCCTGTCGATGTTTTTGAATTCTTTGAATTCCGAAAAGGTTTCGACTAAATTCAGATGTTCCATTGTGTGATAATTCTACTTTTTAAATGAAATTACTTCTTTCGCTGATTTTATTTCATCAAATTTTAATGAAATGATTTTTTTGCTAACCTCTTTTATTGATTTTTTCACAGGTTCTTCTTCGATTTCAATTCCGGTGTCATCAGCGCTCAGGACCACCCCGGTAATTTTGTTTCCTGCGGTTGTAATAATCTCAAGTGCATTTCCAGTATTTTTTTTATATTGCCTGGGAAGTTTCAGCGGACGGTCAGCTCCGGCAGATGAAACCGTCAGATCAAAATCTTCTGTTTCGCGGTCAAAGTTGTCTTCCAGAAAATGGCTTAGTTGCCGGCAGGCTTCAACATTTACACGATAGTCGCCATCAATGAAAATTGAAATTTGATTACCGGGTTTAATAACTAAATCAACCAAAAATAAATTACCTCCCTGGAAGTGTTCGTCGATTAATTTTTTTAGTTGTTTTTCTGTGATCATGGTTAGTCAATAAAAGAGGGGACTTTTGTCCCCCCGCTTCCTGTATGCATAAATCGAGTGCAAAGATAATCAATCTTTTGAAATACCGCATCTTTTATGCTGAATATTTTCATTCCATTGATAATTGTCCGTTTTGACTGCATGATCATTTTACACAACGGATGAAGATTACCAGCATGGCAAAATATGCGGCACACAATGGAAAGCAAACAGAAATCCCGGTTGATAATTCAACCGGGACAGGACAAGCATTGGCAGTTACTTTTTAGGGATTTATGGGTGATTACTCTATGAAATCAGCCTCTGCAGGGGTAGTTGGGGCAAGTATTACGGGCATAACCGGTTTGATGACTTCGGTCTCTTCAAAAACTGATTCTTTTGGCGTTTCAGGGGCAAGTTTTTCGATATCGATCAGTATTTCGGCACCGGCATCTTCAAAATCAGCTACCAGCGGAGTTGTTGGTGCAAGGCTGCTCATCACCAGGATCGGGCCTGCATTATGTTCAGTTCCATCGTTGAATTCTGCCAGCAGGGGCAACCTGGGGATCAGTTTACCCAGGTCGGGGGCTATTTCATTTTTTGCTGGCTCTGCTTTTAATGCGTTAACTCCCGGGTTTTTTGCAAAAATCGAGGTTACAATCATGGAGAGCAAAATGGCTAGTATTAGTATTGTTGTTTTCATGGCTTCAATTGTTTCTGTGTTTCTTGGTCATTTTCGATCATAGGACGGACCGTTAGAGGTCATGTTACATACGATGGGGTGGAAAGTGGAAACAAGTCGGTGAACGGGTGAATTTAGCCGTTGAAAAACAAAGCAAAAGGGGTTTTTAGAAAAACCAAGGCCGCCTTTTTTGGGCGGCCTTGTGAAATATATTATTTGTTGACCTACCAGGATTCGAACCTAGACCGAGAGAACCAAAATCTCTTGTGCTACCGTTACACCATAGGTCATTTGCGGGTGCAAAGGTAGAAAATATTTTCTTTTTGCAGGATGAATGGCATGAAAAAAAAATTACCCATCACTGTTTGCATGTAAATTTGTACTTTCGCTGCTTCATACCAGATAAACATCATTCTATGAAGAATTTCCAGAAGCTGAACAACATTTTTGGTTGGGTTACCTTTCTAATCGCTTCAACAGTTTACCTGCTAACTATCGAACCTACTGCAAGTTGGTGGGATTGCGGGGAGTACATTGCAACAGCTTTTAAACTCCAGGTAGGCCATCCTCCCGGGGCTCCTTTATTTCAGATGATCGGGAGGTTCTTCTCTCTCTTTGCTTTCGGCGATGTTTCACAAGTAGCGATGATGGTCAACGTAATGTCGGCGCTTTCGAGTGGTTTTACCATTTTATTCCTTTACTGGAGTATCGTATTGTTTGCGAAAAAACTTGTTGTTACCGATGGGAATATGACTACCGGCCAGATGTTTACAGTATTTGGCTCTGGTTTCATTGGTGCTATGGCCTATACGTTCAGCGATACTTTCTGGTTTTCGGCTGTGGAAGGTGAAGTGTATGCGATGTCTTCTTTTTTTACCGCTATTTCTTTCTGGGCTATCCTTAAATGGGAGGAGGTTGCAAATGAGAAACATTCATACCGCTGGCTCGTTTTTATTGCTTTCCTGATGGGGCTGGCCATTGGTGTTCACTTACTGAATCTCCTTGTGATTCCGGCCACATGCATGGTTTACTACTACAAAAAGTTTAAAACCACCCGTGTTGGAATGCTGCTGACTTTTATCCTGTCGATCGTCATCCTTGCTTTCGTCATGTTTATAATCATCCCATGGACTGTTGAACTTTCCGGGAAATTTGAACTGCTTTTTGTAAACGGGTTCGGACTGCCATTCAACACCGGCACAACCATCTATTTTCTCCTGCTGATCGGGCTTATCATCTGGGGACTTTATTATACCCGCAAAAAGGGTAAGATCGTACTGAATACCATTCTTCTGGCATTTACCTTCATTCTCATTGGCTATTCTTCTTTTTTGATGCTTGTGATCCGGGCCAATGCCAATACGCCGATCAATGAAAATGCACCCAAGGATGCCGTGAGTTTACTTTCCTACCTGAACCGGGAACAATATGGCGATTTTCCGATTGCCTATGGACAATATTTCAATGCACCCATCGTGGATTATGCTGATGGCAAACCGGTTTACCAGAAGGATGAGAAATCGGGAAAATATATTATTGTTGACAACCGTAAAGGGACAGTGCCTGTATGGGATCCACGTTTCACGACTTTATTTCCCCGGATGTGGAGCAACCAGCGGAGAGGCTCAGCCGATTTTTATAAGAAATGGGGGGGCGAAGGGATTCCAATTGAGGTCACAACAGGCGATGGTAAAACAGAGACCCGTAACCGGCCTACCTTTGGAGAGAACCTGAAGTATTTTTTCTCCTACCAGATCGGACATATGTACATCAGGTATTTTATGTGGAATTTCGCCGGACGTCAAAATGATGTGCAGGGCTTTGGTGGTATTGAGGACGGGAACTGGATAAGCGGTATTCCTTTTCTGGATAAGGCGAGGCTTGGCCATGATCAGACAAACATGCCCGACAGCAAACAAAACAGGGCTGCTAATAAATATTATCTATTACCATTAATATTAGGGCTCATCGGATTTTTCTTTCATGTGAACAAGGATTATAAAGGGACAATGATCATCCTGTTGTTGTTTATCATGACAGGCCTCGCCATCCTGGTTTACCTGAACCAGCAGCCATATGAGCCCCGCGAACGGGATTATGCCTATGCAGCCTCATTTTATGCCTTTGCGATCTGGATCGGTCTGGGCATTATTCCGCTGATAAACTGGCTCAAGAAAAAAATGAGTGAAAATATCTCTGTTATTATTGTGTTTACCTTGTCACTCATGCTCGTGCCGGGGATCATGGCCAAAGAAAACTGGGATGATCATGATCGTTCGGGTAAGTACGCCTGTCGTGATTTTGCTGCAAACTACCTGAAATCATGCGATCCGCAGGGCATTCTATTCACCAACGGAGATAACGATACCTTCCCTTTATGGTATGACCAGGAAGTTGAAGGGATTGGTACTGATGTGCGCGTTGTTAACCTGATGCTTGCTTCAGGTCCATGGTATATCAATCAGTTGTACCAGAAAGCCTATCTTTCTGAGCCTATTCCGCTTACCCTTAACCAGGAACAATACCGGCAAGGAACCAATGATATCATTCCCTTCTATGATATCGGAATAAAGGGTTATGTGGAACTTCAGGATATGATCGATTTCATTAAAAGTGATGATCCGCAAACCTACCTGACGTTACAAAACGGCGAGAAGATGAAATTTTTCCCATCAAAACTGGTTAAGATCACCGTTGATTCTGCAGCATGTGTAAAATACGGAATTGTACCCAAACACCTCAGGGGGAAGATGGTCGATTCTGTTTATTGGAAAATCCGCACGAATCAACTGTATAAGAATGACCTCATGTTGCTCGACCTGCTTGCATCCAACAAATGGCAGCGGCCGCTTTATTTTGCAGCGCCCTCGAGCGTGAACCATTGCGTGGCGATTGATTCATTTTGCCTGGTACAGGGATGGGTGTACAAATTCATGCCGGTAAAAGCCGATTCAGGCGATTATATCCAGAGTATGGGAGGTGTTGATGCAGAGACCTCCTATGATATCATGAAAAACAAATGTGCCTGGGGGAATCTCAGTGATCCGCATGTATATGTTGACCCTGAAAGTTTAAATAACTCGGTAAGACCAAAGACAAACATCATGCGTGTTGCACAAACACTACTTGCCAGGGGGCAGAACAAAGAGGCAATTGAAATGCTTGATCTGTACATAAAGAATTTTCCTGATTCCAAGGTCCCGTTTGATATGTATATGCTGCCTTATGCCGAGATTTATTATAAAGCCGGTGCCCCTGAGAAGGCAAACAAACTGATTGAGCGTATCGCACAGATATATAATCAGAACCTTGATTATTATTATTCCTTTTCACCCGGGCGCACGCAATACTTTGAACAGGATGTGCAGACTGCATTGGGCTTAATCAGGCGATTATCGATGGTGGCGTCGGAGAATCAACAAACTCAGCTTGCCGCCAAACTGGATACTATGTTTAATTTGAAAATAAAGGGATACCAATAGAGAATAGCGGATATTGAATATTGATGTGGGAACTGGAGAAGGTTTGATGTACATGAAAATGTTAATCAGTTAAATATGTTTATTTTATCAATCATCTGGAACCCGAGTCCTGAGATTTTCAGCCTCGGTAATTTTGCGGTAAGGTGGTATGGATTATTCTTTGCCCTTGGCTTTTTTTTCGGCTACCTTATTATGCTGAAGTTCTTTGCCAAGGAGGGGGTGCCTGTCAAGCTGCTGGATGAGCTTACTACCTATATGATTGTCGGTACCATCGTTGGTGCACGACTGGGACATGTCTTTTTTTATGAGCCTTCATGGTATCTGGCCCATCCAATTAAGATCCTGCAGGTTTGGGAAGGCGGATTAGCCAGTCACGGGGCTGCAATTGGAATTATAATATCGCTGCTCATTTTTTCTTATGTCCGGAAAAAACCGTTTTTATGGGTTATGGACCGGATTGTTATCGTCACTGCACTTGCAGGTTTTTTAATCCGTATGGGCAACCTGATGAATTCTGAAATTTACGGACTGCCAACGAACCTGCCCTGGGGATTTGAATTTATACGCTCTACAACCCCATCGGAGGGCCTTGTTCCAAGGCACCCAACCCAGATATATGAAGGTCTTTCCTATCTTGCGATCTTTTTTCTGCTTTTATGGTACTATTACAGAAAAGAGGGGAAACCAGCGCATGGTTTTTTATTCGGGCTTTTCCTGATTCTTGTTTTTGGCGTGCGTTTCTTTATTGAATTTGTAAAAGAACCCCAGGTTGGATTTGAACGCGGTTTAACACTGAATATGGGTCAAATGTTATCGATACCCTTTGTGATCGCAGGAATTATACTTATTTACCTTGCTCAGAAAAAAAAGGCCGGGACATAATTCCAATTTCTTTGATCCTGCTTATCAGCGCTGAATAATCATTCCGGATGACCATGCCAGGAAAATTTTTGGACATCTCGATGGCATAAAGCAAATCAAATTCTTTTTGATTTATCGAAAAATAAATCTTCTTATCCTTCAGGTACCGGGCAAGATATTCCTGCTCTGTTTGTCCGGGTGTAGGAATGAATATAGCCCTTTTTCCAAGCGTTACAATGTCCATGATACTGGAATATCCCGACCGGCAAATTACAAGGTCTGAGGCCTTGATTATTGCCTGCATCCTGGTGGTTTCAAGGTGAGCGAACACATGAATCCGTCCATCCAGGATAAATTCCTCTTCCGATTCGGTAATCCCCCGAACCATGGCAACCTGCATATTGATATTGACCAGTTGCATCAGGATCTTTTCTTCAAGAAGTGTACGCTGAGGTTCAGGTCCTGAAAGCATGATTAACAGATCAAAAGATTGCGTTGCAATGTTGGCATGCAAATCGATTTTTGGGCTGAATCTTGAAAGAATACCGACGTAATGGGTTCGTTCTGGCATGCGGGCCGGATGGGACAAACCGCCTGCCAATCCGCGGTGTGGTTCAAAATCGGGGACCCAGCACTCAGTATATTTGTTTATAAACCAACGATTAACAAAATTCAGAAAGCTCTTGATAAGTTTTAATCCTGCAGGGACTTGAATTTCAAGTTGATGTGTAATAAAAACAGAAGGAATGGCATTATGCCAACAACCATACCGGTTATCGGAAATAACCAATGTGGCGCCGGTTTGACTGATAATTTTTTTTAATACCTTATGTTCGCGCCAGATACCGAGTAAAAGGATAGGGGCTAGCCGGAGCATCTTCAATGCGATCCATCGGTTCCGAGGATATTGTATTTTTATTCCCGGGAAATCAATAACCGGAACGGTGGGAAATTCCTTTTTCAGAAATTCCAATGGGCGACCGCTGGCGGCAATAGTAACTTCAGCGCCAAGTTCCCTGAATTTTTCAACTACCGGAACGCAGCGTGTAGCGTGACCTATTCCCCAGTCCATCGGACAAATCAGTACCTTCTTATTTTCGCTCACCGGATTGCGTACTTATTTAGACCAAATTTACACTCATTTTTTACCCGTAGCGATGAAAAGTTATTCACACTGTCTTAACTTTTATGAACGAGAACGATTAAGCAATGTCATCATTGACATTTGTCAATGGGTAATGGGTTATGAAAAATGGATGAAACAGGTGGGCGGTTGATCTTTCAGATTGGTTTGACCTTGATCCCCGGTGTTGGGGATATACTTGGGAAAAAGTTGGTAGCAATTTGCGGCAGTGCAGAGGCTGTATTCAAAGAATCGCGTCAGAGCCTGAAAAAAATTCCCAGAATTGGCGATTTGATTGCACATGCATTAGCTGATAAAGAGATACTGTTCCGGGCGGAGAGGGAAGTTGTTTTTATTGAGCGTTACCGGATTACGCCCCTCTATTTCCAGGATAAGGCCTACCCACAGCGTCTGAAACATTGTCTCGACAGTCCCATTTTGTTGTTTTACAAGGGAACGGCCAATTTGAATTCATCGCGTGTGATCGGCATTGTTGGTACACGCCGGGCCACAGAATATGGAAAAAAGGTTACGCATGATCTTGTGGCTGGACTGATTCATCAGAATGTGATTGTAATCAGCGGACTGGCCTTTGGTATTGACAGTTGCGCACACAGAAGTTCGCTGGAGTTGGGACTTCAAACGATCGGTGTTTTAGGGCATGGACTTGATACGCTTTATCCATGGCTTCATCGTTCGCTGGCTGAAAAAATGTTGAGGCAGGGAGGTTTGATCACAGAATTCCTGAGTGGTACCAAACCCGATCGCACAAATTTTCCTAAACGAAACAGGATAATTGCCGGAATGTGTGATGCAGTGGTGGTGGTGGAAGCCGGACGCAAAGGTGGAGCCCTTATAACAGCAGATATTGCCAATTCTTACAACCGTGATGTTTTTGCGGTTCCGGGGCGGGTAAACGACCCCTTTTCGGATGGTCCCAACTGGCTGGTCAGGACAAATCGTGCCGCCCTGATACAAAAAGCTGACGATATTGAATACCTGATGGGTTGGAAGGAGACCGGAAATGCAAATCGGTCTTTCCAGCGAAAAATATTCATTGAATTAACGGCTGATGAGGAGAGGGTTGTTAAATTATTACAGGATCAGGGGCAACTGGGCATTGATGAGATTTGTATACAGACTGAAAATCAAATGAGCAAAGTGGCTGCCACGCTGTTGAATCTTGAATTTGAGGGAATTATAAAGTGTTTGCCCGGGAAAATATATTCATTGATATGACTCTTTCCTGATTGAAAGGTTGGGCGGGATCTTACCAGATATGCTTTATTTTTATACTTTTACAAGCCATATCAAATTTCTGAATTACCAATTGGAAGGAATCGTAATAAAATCGACCGGAAGCTGGATCAGGGTCCGTGAAGCGGATGGCGCCAGGGTGGAATGCAAGCTTAAGGGGCAGTTCCGGGTCAGGGACATAAAACACACCAACCCGGTTGCCATTGGTGATCGCGTGGAGGTTGAACATGTTGCCGGTGACAGTCATGGCATGATTACCCACATACGTACCCGTGATAACTACATAATCAGGAAAGCCACCAAATTGTCGAAAGTTTCCCATATTATTGCTGCGAACCTGGATCATGCATATCTAATTGTTACAATGGCCCAGCCGCGCACTTCCAATGGTTTTATCGACAGGTTCCTTGTTACAGCTGCCGGATATTATATTCCTGCCAGTTTGATTTTCAACAAGATTGATCTCTGCGATGCTGATCTGACACGTGCGCTCGATGAGATGAGTGCCATTTACGAAAAGGCCGGTTATGCCTGTTACCGGGTCTCAGCGCTGCATGGTGACGGGGTAACTCAGATCAGGGAGTTGCTTGGAGGTAAGGTCAGTTTATTTTCAGGACATTCGGGGGCGGGTAAGTCTGCATTGATAAAGGCTATTGATCCTAAACTTAGTCCGCGAATTGGTATGTTGTCTGAAACCCATCAGAAAGGTAAACATACCACGACTTTTGCTGAAATGTATGAACTTTCTAATAATGGGTTTATTGTTGATACCCCGGGAATCAAAGAGTTCGGGTTAATAGATTTTGACAAAACGGAAATTCCGCGTTGTTTTCCTGAGATGGACCTCCTGTTACCTCATTGTCAGTATAAGAATTGTTCGCATACGCATGAACCCGGATGTGCGGTTAAAGCCGGCCTTGAAAGCGGTGCCGTGAGTATGTTGCGATATAATTCATATCTTAGCATCCTGCATGATAGCTAAACAACTGATCACAGACTCGATAATCCCGCTGAAACCATCAGATACGGGCGCTTTTGCCATTTCACAGATGGAGGAATTCAGATGCTCGCATCTTCCCGTTGTCAATAGGAGCGAATTTCTTGGTTTGATCTCTGAAACAGAAATCGTGGCGCTCCAGGAACCTGACCTGGAGATCGGAAGTTATAAATTGTCATTAATAACTGCATATATATCAGAAGATCAGCATATATATGAAGTGATAAAAATTTTTTCAGCATTACATCTTACTTTATTACCAGTAGTGAATGACAAGAATCAATATGTTGGTTCAATTGGCTTACCAACCCTGGTGGATTACTTTGCCGGCATAGCGGCGCTCCATCATCCCGGGGGTATAATTGTGTTGGAAATCAATGATAAAGATTATAGCCTTACTGAAATAGCACAAATCGTTGAGTCGAATGATGCAAAAATTCTGAGTCTGTACATGACATCTTTCCCTGATTCAACCAAACTTGAGATCACCCTTAAAATAAACAGGATTGACATTGGTCCGGTCCTCCAGACTTTTTTCAGGTTCAACTACCTCATCAAAGCATCCTGGTCAAATGAAGATGCATACACTGAAGGTCTTCAGGATCGGTTTGATGCGCTGATGAATTACCTTAACATCTAAAGGATCATTTGTGTTTCGCGTTTCGCGTTTTGCGCTTTGCGTTTTTGTTTTTACGCAGGTAGTAAAAGGGGATGCATGATCTGAATCAAAATTTGCAGTATCTTTGCACCCTGATTTTAAAAACAGTTCCATTTCACCATGAATATTGCCTTGTTTGGTAAAAATATTGCCGAATCGGTTGTTCCTTTCATCCAGGAAATGGTTGATGAATTGCAAAACAGCAATGGTGTCACAATGGTATACCAGCCATTTTTTGAACGCCTTCAGGGAACAATTGTCTTTAAACAGCAGCCCGGCCTGTTTACAACCCATGCTGAGATAGTGAATAAAGTTGATTTTCTGTTTTCTATCGGGGGTGATGGAACCATCCTGGATGCAGTTGGCCTCGTTGGGGATTCAGGTATACCGGTGACCGGCATTAACCTTGGACGGCTTGGTTTTTTATCCAGCATCTCGAAGGAACACATTATTCCCGCAATCAATGCCATTCGCAACGGTTTGTATCTTCTTGAAAAGCGAACGCTGCTAAGGCTCGATTCCCCTGAAAACCTTTTTGGCTCTCACAATTATGCATTAAATGAGCTGACAGTCTTTAAGCCCAATGTAATGTCGATGCTTACCATTAAAACATGGATAAACGGGGCTTTTTTGAATGCATATTGGGCCGATGGGTTGATTGTTGCCACACCCACCGGTTCAACTGCCTATTCACTTAGTTGTACGGGACCGATCATCACCCCGGATTCAGAAAATTTTTTAATCACTCCGATTGCGAGTCACAACCTGACTGTAAGACCAATCGTGATCAGGGATGACAGTGAGATAAAGATCCGGGTTGAGGGAAAGGGAGCCGGTTTCCTGCTAAGCCTCGATTCACGCATCGCAACGGTTGATCATTCAGTCGAACTTATCATCCGGAAGGCAACTTTTAAAATTAATCTGCTCCGGCTGGCCGATAAGAATTTCTTCCAAACGATCCGTGAAAAGTTAAATTGGGGATTGGATAACCGGAACTACCTGGAAAATTCATGAAATTCATAATTAGTATCAAATAAAACAGCTATTTGAGCGTTATCTAGCAGCATTGAAAATAATTATCATCAGAGCATATCACAAACACATGTCTACTTGTTTTAGTAGGTCAGTCCTTCCGGCCTTCCTGCTGCTTATTTTGGTTCAATCTGCGAAATCGCAGGACATGGAGGTTGGTATTTCTGCCGGTGGGGTATATTACATTGGCGATCTCAATCCCGGGAAGCAATTTCTGAATACACAGTTGTCCTATGGAGTGTTGGCAAGGTACAACATCGATACCCGCTGGACAGTGAGACTTGCTGTTGTTCGGGGGAATATCATGGGAGATGCCTCGAACGGAACACCTAATATGAGAAATCTCACCCTGTCGTTCAAAAGTTCGATTACTGACATCTCAGGCATGGTTGAGTTTAATTTTATTCCCTACTTTATTGGGAGCCAGAACCACCGAATATCACCTTATATTTACGCCGGTATTTCCGGGTTTTACTATTCAGGAGAAACAAATCAAAATCAGTCTGTCACAAAATTGAACGGAACAAATTTTTCCATCCCTTTCGGACTTGGTGTAAAGTACAGTATTTCAAACAGAGTAGGGTTACAAGGTTATTGGGAAATGCATAAAATATTCATGGATCAACTCGATGGAGTGAGTATTGAGGGTGATCCCAACATAAACGATTGGTATTCGTTTTTTGGTGTTTCGCTGACCTACCAATTTTATTTGCCGGGGAGCAACAAATGCAAGGACCTGAATCATTGAGTTGTCGATAAAACACATGGAAATCAAAGATCAGATCGATAGAAAAAGATTGCCGGTTCATGTGGCAGTGATCATGGACGGGAACGGGCGCTGGGCCAAGCGGCGTGGTTTCGTACGTACGCTTGGTCATGAAAAGGGTGTTGATGCTGTTAGAAATACCGTGGAAGCAGCAGCTGAACTCGGTGTACGCTATCTTACCATGTATGCCTTTTCCACTGAAAACTGGAAGCGGCCCAAATATGAGATTGATGCTTTGATGCGGATACTGGTCAATTCACTTCACGGGGAGATGAAAACCCTGATGAGTAACAATATAAGGCTGCGTGCAATCGGCGATTTGAAAAGTTTACCGGCTAAAAGTTATCGTGAATTAATGAAATCCATTGATGAGACTTCAGGAAACGATGGGATGACTCTGATACTGGCGTTGAGTTACAGTTCGCGCTGGGAGTTGGTTGAGGCAGCCCGGTCGATAGCCCGTAAAGTAGCTTCCAATGAATTGAACCCGGAGAAGATTGATATTTCAACACTTACGTCGTTTCTGGCCACATCCGATATTCCCGATCCGGAATTTCTGATCCGGACAAGCGGTGAATACCGGATCAGCAACTTTTTATTATGGCAAATTGCCTATGCAGAGCTTTATTTCACAAGCACCCTGTGGCCTGATTTCGGAAAAGAAGATTTTTATAAAGCCATTCTCGACTTCCAGCAAAGGGAGCGCAGATTCGGACTCACCAGTGAACAGATTAATGAAATTGAAGGAAAACTACGTAAATAAACCCGGATGAGACTTCGCAACCTGCTGATAATACTATTTTTCCTGATTGCTGTTCAACCCTTGTCTGCCCAGATAAGTCTCGGTGAAGAAAGTGTATACGATTATAACAAACCCAAGGAATATTATATTGGCGGGATGACCGTTAGCGGCGTGAAATACCTGGATGGAAACGTGCTGATCATGCTGTCGGGATTGACTGTTGGCGACAAGATCAAGATTCCCGGAGATAAAATATCGCAGGCAGTAAGAAAGTTATGGGAGCAGGGTTTATTTGAAGACATTCAGGTGTCGGTTACAAAAGAAGTTGATAATCAAGTATTTTTAAATTTTTATTTAAAGGAACGACCCCGATTATCCAAATTTCAGTTCAATGGAATTAAAAAATCAGACGCTGATGACATCAGGCAGAAAATTCGTTTAATGAAGGGTGATTATGTTACCGATAACATGATCATGAAAACAAAAAACATAATCAAGAAATTTTACAATGATAAGGGGTTTTTAAATTGTGAAGTCGATGTAGTCCCGAAGAAGGACAGCACCACTGCCAACGAGGTAACCTTGTACATTAACATAGACAAGAATGAAAAAGTCAAGGTACTAACCATTAACATTCATGGGAATAAAACCATAGGGGAAGATTTAATTAAAGCCTCTTTTAAGAAAACCAAGGAAAAGAGTGTCTTTAACCCGTTAAATGATGCGGACAAACTGGTATATGAAACTGCAAAGGATGCTGCGACCATTGATTTTGTCGAAATCGGGAATGAGTTGGGCGAGCATGCCAGCAACAACATACGAATCAGGATTTTTAAATCCTCGAAATTCATCGATGAAGATTATCAGGCTGATAAACAATTACTTGTAAGTAAATATAACAGTTTGGGATACCGGGATGCACGGATCATCAGGGATTCAATTTCGAAAAACGAAGACAATACTATCAACATTGACATCTGGGTTGAAGAGGGGCCTAAATACTATGTACGGAATATCAAATGGATTGGAAACACGAAATACCCTTCTGTATATCTTGACCGGATATTGAAGATAGGGAAGGGTGATGTATATGACCGCGAAGCGCTTGATGAGGCTCTTTCATACAATCCAAATGGAACCGACATTCGGTCATTATATATGGATGATGGATACCTGTTTTTCGATGTGGCGCCTGTTGAAACCAGGGTACAGAATGACTCTATCGACCTTGAAATAAGGATGCATGAAGGGAAACAGGCTACTGTAAACAAGGTATCTATCAAGGGAAATACAAAAACCAATGATCATGTGGCCCTGCGTGAAGTTCAAACCCGGCCTGGTCAGCTTTTCAGCCGTGACCGGCTTATCCGCTCTCAGCGTCAGCTTGCGCAGTTAAAATATTTTGATGCTGAAAAACTTACACCCAACGTCAATCCAAATCCTGAAGACGGCACTGTTGATATTTCGTATGACGTTACCGAAACATCAGCAGATCAGATAGAGCTTTCAGGTGGATGGGGGTATGGACGTATTGTTGGGACCCTGGGATTGTCATTTAACAATTTTTCACTGAGGAATATCACGAATCTGAAAGCCTGGAAGCCGATTCCTGCCGGAGATGGCCAGAAATTGAGTTTACGTTTCCAGACTTATGGAAAAGGGTATTTCAGTTACAGCTTTTCCTTTACCGAGCCCTGGCTGGGAGGTCGCAAACCGCTTGCGCTTAGTTTATCCTATTTCCATTCAAGATATACCAACGGTTTGGCTGCCAACGATGTCAGTTTTGCCTATTTTAAAATCGATGGTATTTCGGTAGGATTAGGGACACAACTTCGCTGGCCGGATGATTATTTTTCTCTCTACCAAAGTTTAAATTATAACAGGTATAATACCTATAATTATTCATCGATCTTCACATTTGGCGGAGGTAACGGTGTTTATAATGCATTTAGCTACACTATTGGTCTTACACGAAATTCGGTGGATGCTCCAATTTTTGCAAGGAACGGGTCAGAAATTTCTTTGAATTTCGAGTTAACACCTCCTTATTCGTTATTCCGTGGCAATGTTGATTATAAAAACATGTTGCCGAGCGAACGGTACAAATGGGTCGAATATTATAAAATCAAATTCAAAGGCGCCTGGTATATCAATATGATTGAAAAGTTGGTTTTGACACCACGCGTCCAATTCGGGTTCCTGGGAACATACAACCAGAGTCTGGGTGTGACACCTTTTGAACGGTTTTATCTCGGGGGTGACGGATTGTCGGGTTATAACAATATGGATGGCCGTGAACTTATCGGAATGCGCGGGTATGCCAATAATTCGCTTACCCCGGGATATCCGACCACCATTGGCGGAACTGTTTATACCCGGTACACGCTTGAATTACGTTATCCCATATCACTCAACCCAAGCGCCACCATTTTCGGACTTGGATTTGTTGAAGCAGGTAACGACTGGCTCCTATGGAGCAATTTCAATCCTTTCAATGTTTACCGGTCAATAGGAGTGGGAGTCCGCGTTTTTCTGCCTATGTTTGGTTTGCTTGGGTTAGACTGGGGGTATGGTCTTGATAATGTACCCGGGGTTCCCAGTGCATCAGGCGGACAGTTCCATTTCTCGATAAATTCGTCGATAGATTAGTTAGAAGTATTGAAATAGTGAGGTAGCGAGGTAGCGAGGTAGCGAGGTAGCGAGGTAGTGAGGTAGCGAGGTAGCGAGGTAGTGAAATATTATTAAGTATAAAATTCGGATAAAACTGAAAAAAATGAAAAAGCTGATATTAACGATTGTGGCAGTTTTTTTTGCAGTTGCAATGGTAAATGCCCAGAAATTTGCCTATGTAGATACGCAGTATATCCTTGATAATATCCCGGAGTTTTCTGAAGCACAGGCACAACTGGACGAACTGTCGAACCAGTGGCAAAAGGAGATTGAAGCGAAATTTGCGGATATCGATAAAATGTATAAAGATTATCAAGCCCAGGCCATTCTGCTTCCGGAGGATATGAAGAAGAAAAAAGAGCAGGAAATCGTTGATAAGGAGAAAGATGCGAAAGCTTTGCAGCGGACACGTTTCGGGAAAGATGGTGATTTGTTTAAAAAACGGCAGGAACTTGTCAAACCAATTCAGGAAAAAATATACAATGCCATCCAGGAAATTTCTGCAAATAACAATTATGCCGTTGTTTTCGATAAAGGGGGTAGTTTGACCATGATGTACGCTAATCCTAAATATGACATCAGTGATGATGTTCTTGATAATATGGGAGCAAGTCTCAGCAACAGGAAGGGTAAGGGAAAAAGCGGGAGTACGACTTCAAGTCCTGGTTCCGGTTCATCAGGTAAACCCGGAGGAGGAATTGAATCAAAGGAAATTAAAAAATAAAAAAATAATCTTAATTTTGCACCACGTATAGTATAAACCATTTAATTATTGAAAATGAAAAAATTAACAAAGCTTTTCGCCATCGTTGCATTGATCATTGGTTGTTCATTCGCATCGCAAGCGCAAAATCCGGTAAAGATTGGATACATTGATTTTAACACGCTACTGGCCGCCATGCCAGGAATTGACTCTGTAAAGATCAAACTTCAGAACTATCAAAAGACGCTTACTGATCAGATGGATGCTATGAAAGCTGAATTTGAAAATAAGTATCTGGATTATCAATCGCAATCCACAAGTATGTCGGATCTGATCAAACAAACCAAGGAAAAGGAATTATCTGATCTCCAGGCGCGTATCGATGCTTTCCAGCAGAAGGCCAGCCAGGATCTTCAGACCAGGCAACAGGAATTGGTTGCTCCATTTATTGACAAGGCCAAGATGGCCATCAAAGAAGTTGCAAAGGAAAATAAATTTACATATATTCTGAATGCAATTGAAGATGTGGTTATCTACAAAGATGAGGCTGATGATGTAATGGCCCTGGTAAAGAAAAAACTGGGCATTCAATAAAATATGCTTACGTTTTAAAGGCCGGTATTTCAAAAGTACCGGCTTTTTTATTGTGTGCCGTGCACACTTATAACCTTGAAGGTGGAAGTCCTTTATGGAGGTCGGTAGTTACCAACCATTAGCCAAGAGCAAGGGTGTCCGTTGTGAAGCGGAATCTGAAGGAAGCTGGAGGCAAAATCCCGAACCGAGGAACACGAATTGCATCAGGCATACCCAACAGGATGAGATTGCAATACAAATCGAAGTCCAAAAAACTACCCGGATGTTGGGGTGTAAATGCAGCGGTTACATGGGATGAAGGGGTATAAGTTTACCACGGGAGACCTGTTGGACGTGTGGAAACGGAGTAAGAAACACGGATAACAATTGCCAACAGGAGTCAGCCGCGACCATAGTACGATATCACGGGTTGATATTGGAAGGGTCAAATCTTAAGAGGTGAGCATCAAATGATCGTTACCGTATGAATGGCAGAGAGCAGAAAACGGATAAAGACACCTATTTGCAGAAGGATAGAGCGGCACTCGAAAGC
>CAISJJ010000092.1 GCA_903885595.1 uncultured Bacteroidales bacterium | reverse complement strand
TCATTGCTTGACTCCATCCCTGATATCATCTTTTTTAAAGACATGGAAGGAGTTTATCTGGGATGTAATCCCGCGTTTGTTGAATTTGTTGACAAATCAAGAAAGGAAATTATCGGCAAAACAGACTATGACCTCTTTGATAAAGAGGTCGCCGATTTTTTCAAGCATCATGACAATGAAATGCTGAAACATAAACTGAAAAGGCATAATGAAGAATGGGTTACCTATCCTGATGGAAGAAAGATTCTACTGGATACAGTTAAAACACCTTATTGGGCAGGTGATGGTAGTCTGATCGGAATTCTTGGGATCAGCCGCGATATTACCGAAAAACAAGAGGCGAATGAGTTATTGCAACAGACACGGCAGAATTATGAAACCTTCTTTAACACCATTGATGATTTTCTTTTTGTTTTGGATAAACAAGGAAATATAATCCACACCAATTCTACAGTAATTGACCGTCTTGGCTACATACGGGAAGAACTTGTTGGAAAATCAGTTCTGATGATTCATCCTTCTGAACGAAGGGATGAAGCCGGCAGAATTGTGGGTGAAATGTTAAACGGAACAGCAGAATTTTGCCCGGTTCCGATAATGACTAAATCGGGAATACAAATTGCGGTGGAAACAAGGGTATCTCATGGGTTTTGGGATGGGACCTCTGTAATTTTTGGCGTGACCAAAGACATCACAAAGATTAAATTGTCCGAAGAGAAATTTTCCAAATTATTTCATCTTAATCCATCTGCTTGTGGTTTAAGTGATATCGAAAACCATGAATACATCGAGGTCAATGAAGCATTTTACAAGTTGTTTGGATTTGATAAAAATGAGGTGATTGGCAAAACAGCAACTGAATTAGGTCTGTTGACGCCTGAAACAATCAATGCCATCTTGGCTAACTCAGATAGCAATGGCATTGTGACCAATGCGGAAGCCGGGCTAAAAGCAAAGAATGGTGATATAAAGAAGGTAATCCTATCATCAGAAAATATCTATGTGCAGGATAAGGAATATCGCTTTACTGTTGTGAATGATATCACCAAACTCAAACAGGCAGAGGAATCATTGCGCCTTAGCGAAGAGAAATTCCGGACGGTAATAGATTATACCTACGACTGGGAATATTGGGTGGGGACTGATGACCGGATAATTTACACCTCTCCTTCATGTGAACGAATTAGCGGATATAAACAGGAAGATTTTTTATCTGATCAACTACTCCTGAAGAAGATCGTCCATCCCGGCGATGCAACTCTTTTTAATGATCACGATATGAACATTCATTCCCAAAATCACATCTCTGAGTTCGATGAGTTTGATTTTCGAATTATAAAAAAAGATGGTTCCGTTGTGCATATTGGTCATTTATGCAGACCTATCTCTGATGATAAGGGAAATTACCTGGGCCGGCGTATCAGCAACAGGGACATCACCGCTCGAATACAAGTTGAAGAAGAAATAAAACTAAAGAACCAAGAACTTCACAAACTCAATGCAGAAAAAGACAAATTCTTCTCCATCATTTCCCACGATTTACGCGGCCCTTTCAATGGGTTTTTAGGATTGTCCAAATTGTTGGCTGATGAATTGCCAGCCTTGACACAGGAGGAGATTCAAAAGATGGCAGTGGCCATGAAAGACTCCGCGACCAATCTCTTTCGGCTACTCGAAAACCTGCTGGAATGGTCGCGCTTGCAAAGGGGCATTACATCCTTTGAGCCCGGGCAGTTCATATTGATGCCCATGATTACTGAAACCATGCGCCCGGTAATGGTTTCGGCAAACAAGAAGGAAATTGAGATCAAATATGAAATCCCTGACTATCTGCAAGTGTTTGCCGATCAGTATATGCTCGCTTCAACCATCCGCAACCTGGCCTCAAATGCCGTGAAGTTCACCATTAAAGGAGGGAAAGTCACCATTGCCGCAAAGGCGGTGCCCGGTAATTCAGTTGAGTTTTCAGTAATGGACACAGGCATCGGCATGAGTCCTCAAATGGTTGACAATTTATTCCGGCTCGATGTTCAAACAAACCGCAGAGGCACCGAAAACGAACCCAGCAGCGGTTTGGGGTTACTCCTTTGCAAAGATTTCGTTGAAAAGCATGGTGGAAAGTTATGGGTGGAAAGCGAAGAGGGAAAGGGTTCCGTATTTTATTTTACCATCCCTTACCATGCTAAAGTTCTGATGAAAAAGGTAATCACAAATAGTGTTTCGGAAGAAGAGAAAGAAGTTCAAATTAAACGCATGAAAATATTAATTGCCGAAGACGATGAAATATCAGATTCCCTCATCTCTGCTATGGTCGATAAATACAGCCATGATATTTTACATGTGAAAACCGGAGTTGATGCCATTCATGCTTGCCGTAATAATCCTGATATTGATTTGGTTTTGATGGATATTAATTTAATCGGCATGAACGGTTACGAAGCCACCCGTCAAATTCGTCAATTTAACAATGACGTGGTCATTATTGCACAAACAGCATTCAGCCTTAAATATGACAGAGTAATGGCCATAGAGGCGGGATGCAACGACTATATCAACAAACCTATCAGCATTTCTGAGCTCAAAGGGTTAATCCGAAAATATTTTACTATATAATATACTGGTTGAAGTGGTCAACCAAAATCGTTAAAAGGTGGTAAAATTGACCTTTACTTCATTTAAACTTGAAAATATGAAAATATTAATTGCCGAAGATGATTTCCCCTCTGATTTGATGCTCACGCGAACACTCAAAGAAATCAGTCGTGAAGTACTGCATGTTAAAACCGGAGTTGAAGCCATTGATGCCTGCCGTAATAACCCCGATCTTGACTTGGTTTTGATGGATATTTGCATGCCAGGGATGAGCGGATATGATGCCACCCGTCAAATCCGTCAGTTTAACAAGGAGGTAATCATCATTGCACAAACAGCCGAAGTCATTGTAGGGAGCAGGAAGATGGCAATAGAAGCGGGATGTAATGATTATATTGAAAAACCAATTGATCAGGATGAACTAATGGGGTTAATACATAAGCATTTCAACAAATAAGATTGCGAAAGCAAATTTCAATCAAACCTTAAATACCCGGAACTTTCAATCGACAGGAAATTGAATTTCTGGACGAAAATTGTCTGTTTTATTGACCCTATGTTTTTTCACATATAATATCAACCGTTATCAATTACTCTTCTCTTTTAATCTCTGAATGAATTGAATGTACCCTTTAATAATTTCACCAACTCGTTTATAAATATTAACCGGGTTCTCTGCATAACATATGACCATTGCTGAATCAAAGCCTGGTGCCCCACCGCTTGGATAATGGTCCATAAACACGTTCTCTGAAATCTTGTTTTCAATAATGAATTCAATAAGTCGCATAAAGTTATCATTATCAAAACTGATGTCTTTTCTCTTTGGATTGTAGGTTTCTTCAGCATACGACCATATCTCGAAAAAAGGCTCTGGAGGGTATGACTTGGTATACTTTGCTTCTATTTTTTTCTCAATTAACTCAATGAATGCCCGTTCAATGATATTTCTCAGTTGATTAAGTTTATCAAAATAACCTCCCTTACATTCCCCAAAGGATAGATCATAGTCAAAAATTAAATGTTCGCAATCATATTCTTTGTTACAAAAGGGACATTCGGGTCTGTTATATTCATCATCTTCTTCATTTTCAACTTCATCTGGCTCAGAAATATCAACAACTTGGACCTCCGGGATGCTTTTTTAATTCTATTCTTCTCAAAATCAAACACAAGAAAACATTTGTCTTTTTCTGAACCGACAAAACTCTCATCTGTTTCTTCAACAACAGAAACAATAAATGGAACTGGAACATGCATCAGGTGGTTCTTACCATTGTCCTTTCCATAGATGAAAGTCCAATTGCTGACATGGTTGTCCCCAAGAAGATATGGCTCAAAAAGAATATTTTCCGACTTCCCAAACAGCCATTCAAAATGCAAATTAATGACCTTGTGATGATCCAAGCTATCATTCAACTGGTTGAAAATGCTTACCTGATCCATGTGTTTCATATTAGGGAATGGTACTCCCTGATATTTATTCAGGGTGAAATTATGAACAAATCCATTGTTTGTAATCATTCTAAATTGATGCCCGTTCCATCTAATTCATCCATTATTAATTTATCAAATTCTTCCTCTTTGATCCCCGCCTTTTTGTATAACACTTGCAATGAATCATAATCCTGCCAATCATCGAAGATGCTTAGTTTTCGCATAAAGTTGATCACGGTAATGATACCAACTTCTACCTTCTCAAAACCAAGAACGGAACGCGTAATATTATTCCTGTCTGAAACTTCAAAATTGATGGTACATCGGTTCTCGCCGTCGATAAACATACAATAATCAAAAATGGCGGTACAGGCGAAATTTCCGACCCGAAATGGCATCGGGTGAAAATCAGGTAAAAACAGCACATAGGTATACAGCAAGGTCCTGTCCTCCTGCATATCACTCAATGATTTGTATATCCAGAATAATAAATTACTGTCATGATAAGGAATTATGAGTTCCTCTGTCTTAAATCCCGTTGCGACAGAAATCCAGCATTTCTTTTGTTTTTCTTGCATAAAGACTTCCTGGGAAATTTTCCTTTTTCCGTTTCCTGGATAATTCTTTATTTCCATACGATAAAAGTTTATCGGTTAAACACAATCGCATCAGGAAAGACTTGGAGGGAGGTAGAGAGTGGAATAAAAAAGCCTGTAAAGTCAATTCCTGCCGAACTTTTTAATAAATTCTTGAATAGGTTCAATTTTAAGAATTATTTGATTTGAATAATTAAGATTTACATAGGTTTTAGGGTGAGGGAAATATGAGCAAACATGGTTCCGTGTAGGTATAAAAGTATTCAACTATAAAAAAACCACCTACAAAATACATTGTAAGTGGCTGATTATGAAGTGGGACGTGAGGGATTCGAACCCACGACCTCATGCGTGTGAAGCATGCGCTCTGAACCGACTGAGCTAACGTCCCCCTTGATGGCAAAGATAATAAAAAGTGTTGAACAGATGGCCCTGGAATGAAAATCACAAAAGAT
>CAISJJ010000091.1 GCA_903885595.1 uncultured Bacteroidales bacterium | reverse complement strand
TTATTTTATAGAATTGAAAAATCACGCTTCGCTGAAATCCTTAAGCAAAAGGAAAAATATCTTAACAATGAGCGGAAATTAAAGGAAGAGGCTCTGTTAGCTGAAAAAGAAATGCAGCGACTTCGTAACGAGACTTTAAACCTTGAGATGATTCATAAAGAAAAAGAGCTTGCCAATTCAACTATGCTTATTATCAAGAAGAATAATATCCTGAAAAAATTACAAAATGATCTGCACGATTTAAAGTCGACTATGAATGATGGCGTGGCAAAAAACAGTATAAACGTTTTGTTAAGGCGGATAGACAAGGAAATTGATAACGAAAAACAATGGAACGTATTTAACTTGCATATAGAACAAGTATATGAAGAGTTGTTCAAAAAATTAAAAGAAAGTTTTCCTGATCTGACTCCCCGTGAATTAAGCTTATGCGCATACCTAAGGATGAATATTTCGAGTAAGGAAATTGCAACACTGATGAATATCAGTGCAAGGGGAGTTGAGATAAGCCGTTACCGGATACGTAAAAAGCTCAGGTTGGAACGGGAGGCTAACCTCACTGAATTCATGATAAACCTTTGAAATAAATCACAAAAGCGTTTGATCTCCTAATCTATATGAGGCAGTACAGTGCGTGCCACTTAAAAAGGGAAGTTTCTCTGTTGTTTAATTCCATGGAGGTATCTGACAGTTTTTGTTCTTGCTTTATTTTTATATTTGATTATCAACAACCTGCAATGCTTGTGATGTAATTTTGATGTAGTCATCAGGCTGGCCTTGTTGCATATTTGATGCACCTGAATATTTTAAATCGCCTGAATAGTAAGCTATGTTTGCTTATGTTAATCAGGCAAATAACCTAAAAGCAAATATGAATATATGAAGAAACAACTATATGTTGTATCTCCACACATGCTGATTCAGGCGGCATGCTGGTGCAATCATTGGATAAACCTGTTAATTTTGAAGAAGTACAATATACCGATTTAGCTCAAATTTGCTTCGGAAAACAAAAGAATTTTCAACACTTAACAGAATGAATAATAAAGAAATTTATTTAGGAAACGCTCAGGTAAATTACAAAAGAGCGAAGGTTGAAGGCCGGTTAGTGGAAATTGAATGCGAAAAATTTTACAAAATCTGCAACAGCAACCTGATGCCCGATTTTTTTATGACCATTGTGAGTAATTCCGATCACTGGATGTTTATTTCGAGTAATGGCTCGTTGTCGGCCGGAAGGAAAGACCGCAATAACGCTTTGTTCCCCTATTATACCGTTGACAAAATACATGATAACCGAGGTATAACCGGAAGCAAAACCTATCTGCTTGTTGGCAAGGATAAGAAAACGTATTTATGGGAACCATTTTCAACTGAGTCGGAGAAAATATATACAATTGAACGAAATCTCTATAAAAGCTTTTACGGCAATAAAATCATTTTCGAAGAGATTAATGTTAACCTGGGGGTGGGGTTTCGATACGGATGGTACAGCAGCGAGAAATTCGGGTTCGTAAAGAAATCGTTTATCAGTAATCAAAATGCTGGTTCAGTTACTGTTGACGTACTTGACGGGATTAAGAATATTTTGCCAAATGGGGTGGATTTCGATTTCCAGAATACATTCAGCTCTTTACTTGATGCATACAAAAAATGTGAATTGCTCGAAGAAACAAAACTTGGTTTGTATATGCTGAGTTCAATCCCTGTCGATCGGGCCGAACCAAGTGAATCACTTAAAGCAACAACAGTTTGGTCATACGGCCTAAATCAGGCAGTAAAGGTTCTCATCTCAAACAACCAGGTTGAGAGGTTCAAAAAGGGACAAGCTGTTGAAACGGAAACCGATATAAGGGCCACCCGGGGTGCATATTATGTTAATGCAAGTTTTGACCTTGAACAAAATGCAAGTAAAGCATGGATGATAATTGCTGAAATAAACCAGGAAAGCGGAGATGTAGCAGAACTGGAACATGCCATAAAAACAGCTAATAATATATCACAACTGGTTGACGACGACATCGGGGAAGGCACAACAAACCTGAAAAAAATTGTCGCATGTGCGGATGGAATTCAATTGAGCAAAGACGAATTAAGCTCTGCCCGCCATTTTTCAAATACGCTCTTTAACATAATGCGGGGTGGCATTTTCTCCAGCAACTACACGCTTGATAAAACAGACTTTTTATTATTTGTTCGGCAAATCAATAAGGATATATCAGCTAAACACAGAGGTTGGCTTGATCAGCTTCCTGAAAAGATAAATTACATTGAATTAACAGCGTTTGCCGGGAGCACCAGGGATCTTAACCTGATCAGGATTTGCTGCGAATATCTGCCCATCACCTTCAGCCGCAGGCATGGCGATCCAAGTCGCCCATGGAACCAGTTTTCGATTGAAACAAAAAACCAGGATGGCTCCGTAAAACTTCATTACCAGGGAAACTGGCGCGATATTTTTCAAAACTGGGAAGCGCTCAGCCTATCATATCCTGAATTTATTGAAGGGATGATCAGTAAATTTTTAAATGCCACAACTGCCGATGGCTATAATCCATACCGGGTTACCAGAGAAGGCATCGATTGGGAGTGCCCCGATCCGCACGACCCATGGGCATACATTGGCTACTGGGGTGACCACCAGATTATTTACCTCCAGAAATTTCTCGAGTTATCCGATAAGTTTCATCCGGGTGCCCTGGATGCTTTGTTGACAAAGGAAATGTTTGCATATGCCAATGTGCCTTACCGCATAAAACCATACAACGAAATTGTAAAAAATCCGAAGGACACCATTGTTTTTGATTTTGAGTTAAATGATAAGATCAAGAAACTGACCAGGGAAACCGGTGCTGATGGCGTTTTGTTGAGAGACCGGGATAATGAAATCTACAGGGTTAATCTTACTGAAAAAATTCTGGTCACCTTGTTGGCCAAGATCAGCAATTTTATACCCGAAGCCGGCATCTGGCTTAACACCCAGCGCCCTGAATGGAACGATGCCAACAACGCACTTGTAGGAAATGGGGCTTCGATGGTTACACTATATTACTTAAGACGTTTCCTGAAATTCTGGGCTGAGCGGTTCAACGAATCTCTTTGCAGGGAAATACCCGTTTCAGAAGAGGTTGAAACTTTATTCAGCAGGATATTTCATCTTTTAGCCGAAAATACAACACTTCTCGAAACAGGTTTTTCAAATCTGGAAAGGCGCCATTTTACCGATTGTCTTGGTGAAGCAGGCAGCGACTACAGAACTTCGATCTACGGAAAATCTTTTTCAGGCCGGAAAAAGGTTGTTCAGGTTAAAGCGTTGTTTGAATTCACACAACTCGCCCTGGATTATATGGATCAGAGCATTAGAGTAAACAAGCGCGCGGACGGACTTTACCATGCTTACAACCTGATTTCATTCTCTGGAAATGGTGTGTCAATCCGGCATTTATACGAAATGCTGGAAGGACAGGTGGCTGTATTAAGTTCCGGATATTTATCGGTTCTGGAAAGCCTTGACGTGCTTGATTCTCTGAAAAAAAGTAGTTTGTTTCGTCATGATCAGTATAGTTATCTTCTATATCCCGACAGGCAATTGCCTCTTTTTACTCAGAAAAATAATATCCCCGGCGATAAGGTCAAAGAATCAAAACTACTGAGCAGGTTAATTGCCGATTCCGATTTGTCAGTTTTAACCAAAGATGCGTTGGGGAATTTCCATTTCAACGGGACATTTCGTAATGGTGCCGTTTTGGAAAAAGCCCTTAGCCACCTGGATCCTGCTCCTTATGCCCCGCTTGTTGCCGAAGAGAAGGAAAAAGTTTTGGCGATTTTCGAAGAGATGTTCGACCACCAGTCGTTTACCGGCCGGTCGGGTACATTTTATGGATATGAAGGGTTGGGAAGTATATACTGGCACATGGTATCCAAATTATTGCTTGCCGCCCAGGAGTGCTATTTCAAAGGTATATATGAAAGCGTTGATCCGGTTGTTGCCGGAAAAATCAAGGATCATTATTTCGAAATCAAAGCAGGAATAGGTTTAAATAAATCTCCTGAATTATACGGAGCGTTTCCCACGGATGCCTATTCACATACGCCGGGAAATGCAGGTGCACAACAGCCTGGCATGACCGGACAGGTTAAAGAAGATTATATATCACGAGTGAGAGAATTAGGAATTGATATCAGGGATGGTGAAATTATTTTCCAATCCAGTTTGCTTTATCCCGGAGAGTTATTAAACCAGGAAAGTATTTTCGAATATTTTACTCTGACGGGTGAACAGCAGCAAATAATCCTCAAGAAAGGACAATTGGGATTTACTTTCTGCCAGATTCCGGTATTATACTGTGCATCAAACGAAAATAAAATCTCCATCAGGTTCGCTGATGGAAAACAGATTTTTATAGCAGATCATTTCATTGGTAAAGAATTGAGCACCAAAATATTTCGCCGTACCGGAGAAATTGCAATGATAGAAGTGTCTGTCAGGGTTATAGCCGGCTGAATACTTAACGCAATACTAAAAAGGAAATCATTATGTCGTTCAGAAATGATTACATACATTCATTGGCGGGGCAGGACATAACAAATAAATCAGATTCAGATCTGAGATCCATTTTTACTGACACGCTTAACAAAGGCATGCATGGTATATGTTTCAGCCCATATCTTCAATACCAGGAACCAGGATCTTTAATAACAGAGGAACAAATCCGCAAGAGACTTGAAATCATCAGGCCCTATACAAAATGGATCAGGACTTTTTCGTGTACCGACGGGAATGAATTGATTCCGGGTATTGCAAAGGAACATGGTTTAAAAACAATGGTTGGGGCCTGGTTGGGTGAAAACCAGGCTATCAATGAAGAAGAAATAGCCAATGTTATCCGGGTAGCCAAAGATGGTTTAGCCGATTTAATTGCTGTGGGAAGTGAAGTTTTGTATCGTGAAGATTTAACGGAGGAGGAACTGTTGGCATTTATTAAACAGGTAAAAAGTGAATTGCCGGGAATTCCCGTTGGTTATGTTGATGCCTATTATGAATTCTGTAACCGGCCCGCCATTACCGATGCCTGTGATATTATTTTCGCAAACTGTTTCCCCTTCTGGGAGGGCAGTCACATTGATTATTCGCTGCTTTACATGAAGGACATGTATCATCGCACACTGAATGCTGGGAATGGCAAAAAAGTGATCATCACCGAAACCGGCTGGCCAAACCGCGGAACTGCATTTGAAGATTCTGTACCTTCTTCTTATAATGCTATCCGATATTTTATCAACTCCCAAAACTGGTGTAAGGAAGATAATGTAGATATTTTCTACTTTTCGTCGTTCGACGAAATTTGGAAATTAGACAGTGAAGGCGATGTGGGAGCTTACTGGGGACTTTGGGATATAGATGGAAAATTAAAGTACTCGAAATAATTTTTAATGAATGAATCTTTTTAAAACATTAGGTATTGACAGCGGGAAAGCAATATGCTATTCGGGTTACAGGCATGGGCAAAGCCCTGGTTCGGGTGTTTATCCTACTTATGCGCAGATAAAGGAAGACTTGCTGATACTTCAGAAACATTGGTATTACATTCGTTTATACGATTGCAGTATTCATTCTGAAACAGTTCTAAAAGTAATCGACCGGGAAAAGCTAAACCTTAAAGTTATGCTTGGCGCTTATATTGGCGCCGAATTGAACAATTTGGGCTGTCCTTGGGGCATTATCTTTACTGAAAAAGAATTGCAAAAAAATAAAAAAATCAACCTGGCTCAAATCAGGAAACTTATAAAAATGGCCAATCAGTATCCTGATATTATTTTTTCTCTTTCAGCAGGCAATGAAGCGACCGTTGACTGGACTGATCACTATGTGTCGGTTGAAAAAGTAATCAGCTATGTGAAGATGATAAAAAATGAAGCCCGACAACCCGTTACCTTCTGCGAAAATTATATCCCCTGGTACGACAAACTGAAACACCTTGTTGATGAAGTCGATTTTATTTCAATTCATTCATACCCGGTTTGGGAGTATAAACACATTCACGAAGCCATGGAATACACCAAAAAGAACTACCAGGGCATTGCGGACAGATATCCCGGAAAGCCTGTTATAATTGCAGAAGCAGGCTGGGCAACAAATTCAAACGGACGCGGTATCAATCCTGAAAATGTGAGCGAGGAATTTCAGGCCATCTATTATAACGAGCTGGTTGAATGGAGCGAAAAAGAGGGAGTTATGACTTTTTTTTTCGAAGCATTTGATGAGCCCTGGAAAGGTTCGCCCGAAGCCCTGGAACCCGAAAAACACTGGGGACTGTTTACCGTTGACCGGAAACCTAAAAAAGTATTTCAGAAATCAGATACCCTGTAAAATAAAGCCGTGCTAAAATCGCATCACATAATCACCTGAAAAGTTTAACGCTAATCTTTTAAAACTAACGCAATGGAACATCAAAAAACAGCACTGAAGGATATTGTACCGCTGGGCCAAAAATTTGCTTTTGGAGCAGGAAATCTAACAAATCAGTTATTGCCTGCTGCATTAGGCGTATTTATGTTCTTCCTGGTAGTGGGATTTGGTATGAGCCCCTACAAAGCTGGCATTTTATCCGCTATTCCAAGATTTATGGATGCAATTCTTGATCCCATTATGGGTTATATTTCGGACAACACCCGTTCAAGATGGGGGCGTCGAAAACCATACATTTTTGGTGGAGCTATTGTAGTCGGTATCGCTTTTGTTTTGATGTGGCAGTTAAAAGCACCGGAACCAGGAAACAGCCACGAAACATATAATTTCATTCACTTTCTGTTAATGTCCGTTATCTTCTATTTAGGATACACCGTTTTTGCTGCCCCTCTGATTGGATTAGGATACGAAATGACCCCCGATTATAATGAGCGTACTCGTCTTATGGCAATATCCCAATTTATGGGACAGATAGCATGGATGATCGCTCCATGGTTCTGGTACTTGATTTCACGTCCCGAATTATTTCCAAATGCGCCTGAAGGAGTGAGGATTTTATCTTTTTATGTCGGGTTTATTTGCCTTGTAATGGGTATTTTACCTGCATTGTTTTGTAAAGAAATTGACCAGGCACATTTAACCGGACAATCAAAATTGTCATTCAGCGGCATTATTTCGAATGTAAAAGATTTTTTCAGGGATGTGAAGCAAACCATTAACAATAAACCATTTCTTCGTCTTTGCGGAGCCACCTTCATGGTATTCAATGGTTATCAAATAGTTGCTTCGTTTGCGTTCTACATCGTTATTTTTTATTTATTCAATGGAAACCAAATGGCTGCAGGTCAGTGGCCTGCATGGTTTGGTACTGTAAGTGCTTTGTTAACTGCTTTTCTGGTAATTCCGATCATTACCTACATGTCTTCCAAAATTGGAAAGAAAAATGCCTTCGTCGTTTCCACAATAATTTCGATTGTCGGGTATGCGCTTAAATGGTGGGGGTTCTCGCCGGGAAATCCCTGGCTGATGTTCCTTCCATTACCTTTAATGTCGTTTGGCATAGGTGGTTTATTTACTTTAATGATGTCAATGACTGCCGATGTTTGTGATTATGATGAACTCAGGAACGGAATGCCGAGAAAAGAAGCATTGTTCGGAGCTGTTTACTGGTGGATGGTTAAACTCGGAATGTCGCTTGCATTATTCCTTAGCGGGGTCATTCTAAGTGTAATTGGTTTTGACGGCAATGTCCAGGAACAATCAGCTCATACCATAACAATGCTACGCATAGCCGATATTTCTATTCCTTCACTGGCGGGGATAATAGCTATTTTGGTAATGTGGAAATACGATATTACAGAAAAAAAGGCCAGGGAAATTCGGGACACCTTGGTTGAACGCAGAGGTGAGTTATAATCAAAGGAAACATCTGTTAGAAAAATCACATTTTAATTTAAAACATATATGTCAGTAAGAGAAGGAAAAATGATGGCTTTGGCAGGAGGAGCAACTTTTGCCGATAAAACCAAAGAAGATTTACAGGATCTGTTCAGAAAAGCTTTAACCAACGGGATTCACGGGCTCTGCTTCAGTCCATATGAAGAAGGACAAAAGCCTGGAGATATCCTTTCTGAGAATCAAATACGAAGAAGAATGGAGATCATAAAACCTTACACAAAATGGATCCGTTCTTTTTCCTGTATCGAAGGCAATGAACTGATTCCGAAAATTGCAAAAGAATTTGGCATTAAAACCCTGGTTGGTGCCTGGTTAGGTAAAGAGACTGAAAAAAATGAACATGAAATTGAAGCGCTAATCAAATTGGCAAATGAGGGTTATGTTGATATTGCAGCTGTTGGCAATGAAGTATTATACCGTAAAGATCTAACCGAAAATGAACTTTTGGATCATATATACAAAGTAAAAAAAGCTATTCCGAAAGTACCAGTAGGATATGTTGATGCTTATTATGAATTCGTTGCCCGTCCAAAAATTACCGAGGCATGTGATGTTATATTGGCAAACTGTTATCCATTCTGGGAATGCTGCCACATGGATTATTCATTGATGTATATGAAACAAATGTTTTACCAGGCCCTGCATGCGGGCGGAGGCCTTAAACACGTGATTATAACAGAAACCGGATGGCCAAGCCAGGGAGAGGATTATAAAGGAGCACTGCCTTCTGTTGACAATGCAATCAAGTATTTTGTCAATGCTCAATTATGGTCAAAAGAAGAAGATATTGACATTTTCTACTTTACTTCTTTTGACGAATCATGGAAAGTTGGTGCCGAAGGCGAAGTAGGCGCTTACTGGGGAATCTGGGATAAAAATGAAAATATCAAATACTGATTCAAATAGTAAAAGTGTATCTATTAACCCTTAAATAACAATGAAATGAAAAAAACTCTACTGACGATTGTTATTTTCCTGTTTATAACAGCTGTTTTTGCGCAGGCAGACAAAGTATCGATTGTTAATAACAATCAAGGAATTAAGCTATTGGTCAATGGTAAAAATTTTATGATTAATGGCATGAATTGGGATTACTTTCCAATCGGCACCAATTATACCTATAGTTTGTGGAAGCAATCGGATGATTTTATTAAAGCGGCGCTTGATATTGAAATGCCTTTGTTACAAAACATTGGGGTAAATACCATTCGTGTGTATACCGGTATTCAACCAAAGTGGATTAAGTATATATACGAGAAATATGGTATTTATACAATGATTAATCATTCTTTCGGAAGATATGGTTTAACCTTAAAAGGCAACTGGGTTGCGAATACTGAATATTCTGACCAACGTGTACATGATTTGCTTCTGAAAGAAGTCACAAGGATGGTCGAAGATTATAGAAACACGCCGGGGTTACTTTTGTATTTATTAGGTAATGAAAATAATTACGGACTTTTCTGGCGGGGGGCAGAAACCGAAGATATTCCATTTGATCAGAGAAAATCAACCACTGGCGCCAAAGCATTATATAAACTCTTCAACGAAGCAGTATTGGCAATGAAAACGATCGATAATTCTCATCCGGTAGCAATATGCAACGGGGATTTGCTTTTCCTTGATATTATTGCCGAGGAATGTAAGGATATAGATATTCTTGGTTGTAACATGTATCGTGGCGTTTCATTCGGAGATGCATTTCAGAAAACAAAAGATATATTAAAAAAACCAATCATGTTCACCGAATTTGGCGCTGATGCTTTTAATACTAAAACTAATGAAGAAGATCAGAAATCGCAGGCATACTATCTGACAAACAATTGGAAAGAAATTTATGAAAATGCATCAGGTTTAGGTAAAGCGGATAATTGTATCGGTGGCTTTACTTTTATGTTCAGCGATGGCTGGTGGAAACATAAACAAACCGAAGATCTGGACATTCATGATACGCACGCTTCCTGGGAAAACGGCGGTTACAACGATTATGTGCCAGGAGAGAACAATATGAATGAGGAGTGGTTCGGTATATGTACAAAAGGTCCGACAGATGAAAGAGGGCATTATCAATTGTATCCCCGCGCCGGATATTATGCATTGCAAAAGGCTCATCGACTAAATCCCTACACCAATAATTTAACAGTCGATTCGATAGATAATTATTTTTCAAATATTTCCCCGACAAACGAAGTTTTAAAAGCCAGGGGTGATAAAGCTTCCTGGATTGGTGAACTGGCGCAGAAGATACGTATCAGTGGTATCAGGGCAGAAATAACTACTTTCAGTACCGGCGGCAACAAGATTACCACACCGAAGGAAAAAGATGTAAATGCTTTAACACCGGCTTATCCGGCCTTTCTTGGCTTCGACCATATGGAGTCCTTTTATATAGGAGTTGAGGCGAAACCTACCGAAAATATAAAAGCAAATGTTACTTTCAATATTCTCGGACGAGTAGCAGAAAATCCGATTGATGAAATATTCTATGAAAATCGAGGTCGCCCTCAGACCGTTGAAACGAATCAGGGTCCATACGAAATACCCTCAATAAATCGGATACAAGTATATAATTTCGAATTGACCTGGCAAGACAAGTGGTTTAATTTTACAAGTTTTTATCGTACAGGGCATTTTCACTGGGGATACGAAGGTGATCTCTTTGGATTATATCCGGAAGCAAATTACGGAACCAACATTGATATTTACAATGGCGACGCCCCCTTTGGTTTTGTGTTTGAGGGTAAAAAAGCGCTGGACGGTTTAAAAGTTGCGTTTGGCCCTGAGCTTTGGTGGGGCGCCAATCCGGCAGTATTGGTAAAATATAGCCGGAAATTGGGCATTGTTACTATAACCGGAATGTATCATGAAGATATAGCCCAGAATACCGCAGCGCAAAGTTCCTTTGCCGTCCCTACTCCGCAAAATCGCAGAGCTTCACTTGACGTAAAAACAACTGCCGGAAAATTTATTATCGACCTTGGTGCTTTATGGTCAGGTCAGCCAAGAAATGGCGACTCTTTTCAGTTAGTGGACGGTAGTCCTGGAAATTACATTGTATATCAGGACAAGATAACATCGAAGGACAACTGGGGGGGAAGAGCTAAAATATCCTTTTCATCAGGACCAATCAACATTTATGCACAGGGAGCGCTAATGGGACTGGTTGCCAGTGGCGGAGCAGATTATACGAAAACCTTTACCGGGTGGCGCCTCAAAGATTCCGGAAGTGGTAACCAATACAACGTTTTAATGGGTTTAACCTATACAATAGGTAAGTTCCAGATCGCTCCAAATTTCTTGTGGCAAAAACCTATTGTCGGCCCCATATCAAAAGATGTTCCCGCTCCTGGCAGGCCAAGAAACATAGTTGATGACCCGTTTGCCGTCAGGCAAAACAGAGAAACAATGGCTGGTGAGCTATTAATTGCGTTTGATCCTACCCCAGGCACCTGGATGTGGGCTTGGGATAATGATGAGATGGAAGATGCTCCTTTTGCAATCAGCGCTGATTTTGTGTATCGTCATCTGCCTACAACCCAGGATGCTGCAATAGGTATTATGTCAAACGGACGGACGCTTTTCCCTTTTCCCGGCGCTGCACCCGCACATGATTTATGGGAAATCAGTTCACGTATAGTGTCAAAAATAACTCCTGACCTTGGATTTATTCTGAATCTTTATGGGGGTACCGGTCAGGCAAATGGAAGTGATGTAAGATTAATCAGTCGTTTTGGTACTGATATCAGACTGGTTTATAAAAAACTTAAACTGATTTCAGCCGTTAAAGTGAATGATTGGGGACCTTACGATTATCATCGCGATTTTAACTTAACCTACCCGCTGCAGTTAATGGCAGATTTATCATACTCTGTTGTAAAGCGCAAATGGTTTATTCTGCCTGAAACACGATTAGGAATACGTTGTACCTGGCGGTCTCTTGACCAATATTCTCCACGATACAGCCCTACGACAATACTGGATAATTCCGGTGCATGGGTGCCCGATCCTACTGCCGTGGGATATGGAAATGGCGATGAATGGGAGATCAGAACTTATCTTCATTTTAATTTTGGCAAATAAACTATAAAAAATGACAAAAATGAAAAAGATAAAATCTATTTGTTCAATAGCGGCCCTGCTAACAATTCTGTTAATGGCAGTGGCTTGTGAAAGAAAATTTGATGGATTGCAGTTAGCAACCTATCCGACGACTCCTGAGGTTTTTGTGGATGGATTCAGTTCGGGATTGTATTACGCAGCCTATGGAACCTCGAAAGTAACAGCTTTTAGTGTTGATTACAATGTAAAATACCTGGGCGTAGCTGCAATGAAATTCGAAGTGCCCGATACAAGCGACCCTAACGGTTCTTATGTTGGCGGAGTTTTTGGAACAAATCCCGGTCGTGATCTGTCGGGATATAACGTGCTTACTTTTTGGGCAAAAGCCTCTGAACCGGCAACCATAATCGAAGTGGGCTTTGGTAATGACATGGGAGCATCTAAATATAAGGTCACGCTTACAAATTTAGCCGTTAACTCAAATTGGATGCAATATTACATACCTATTCCAAACCCATCTTTGCTCAAGGAGGAAAGAGGTATGTTCTTTTATGCGGCTGCCCCAAAAAATGGTAGAGGTTATACTTTCTGGATTGATGATCTTAAGTTTGAACAATTGGGAACCGTTGCGCATTCAACTTTTGGAATATTGAACGGGAATGATTCGATTAAAGACAATGCTGAAACTGGCGACGTATTTATAATAACAAATATGTATGCAACATATAATCTGCCAACGGGCATCAATCAAAATGTTGGTCTGGCTGTTTCGTATTTCACCTTTACCTCATCCAATCCATCTGTGGCCACAGTTGATGATTTTGGAAATATCGAAATAGCTGACAGTGGCTCGGCTGTTATTACTGCGAAGGTGGGTGACACTGATGCTGAAGGTTCTTTGACAATCTATTCAACAGGCCAATCTGTCGGCCCCACCAGCCTGCCTCCCGCTCCAACGATTGATCCTGCCAAGGTAATCTCGCTATACAGCGATGCCTATACAAATGTGAAAGTGGATACATGGAATACTCACTGGCTTTATTCAACGGCACAAAATATGGAAATTCAGATAGACGGAGAAAATGTTATGCATTATTGGGACCTTAACTTTGTGGGTATTGAGTTTACATCACAACCAATCGATGCAACTGCTATGACTCATTTTCACATCGATATCTGGACACCTAATCCAACTACTGATAAAACATTTAAAATTAAGTTAGTTGATTTCGGAGCAAATGGCGAGTTGGGAGGTGGCGATGATTCTGAATCTGAGGTTACCATTGCCAGTCCACCTTTGGCTACCCAACAATGGGTCAGCCTGAGTATTCCTTTGTCAGCCTTTTCAGGCTTATTAAGCAGATCCCATCTGGCTCAATTGATTCTTTCAGGCGATTTACCAAATGTTTATACTGATAATGTATATTTCTCTGACAATGGAACCCAACCCACTGAGCCAACTACGGCAGCTCCGGTTCCAACTTTCAGTTCAGCAGATGTAATCTCAGTGTTTAGTGATCACTATACTAACCTGGCCGGAACAGATTTTTATCCTGACTGGGGGCAGGCTACTATCGTTTCTGAGGTTCTCATCGCCGGAAACAATACCCTTAAATACAAGGGTTTAAATTACCAGGGGATTCAGTTAGGAACCAATCTGAATGTTTCTGCTATGGGTTATCTTCATTTGGATTTCTGGTCTGTCACTTCAGTATCACTGAATGTATTCCTGATAAGCCCGGGTCCTGTTGAAAAAGCTTATACGTTGACTGTTCCTACCACAGGGTGGACAAGCGTTGACATTCCGTTGTCTTATTTTTCAACCGTGGATTTAACGAATGTTATGCAATTTAAATTTGAGGGGAATGGAGATATATTTTTAGATAATATCTTATTCCACAAATAAATTTTAAAAAAGTTTGATTCATTCATCAAAAATTAAGGTTATGAAAAAAAATAGCAATAGAATGGTTTCAGCAGCCATATATTTATTCCTGCTTTTTACACTCTTCGGATGTAATAAAGAGGATGTTCAAAAACTTCCCCAACGTAATTGGCAACTGGTATGGAGTGATGAGTTTGATGGTTCAGCAGGAATTTCGCCCGATTCAACGAAATGGAAATTTGATATTGGAAGCGGGGGTTGGGGAAATGCGGAATTGGAATACTACACAAGCCGACCCACCAATGCATCTCTTGATGGCAACAGTAATTTGGTGATCACTGCCAGAAGAGAGTTGTATTCAGGTTCTGCTTTTACCTCTGCCCGGATTAAAACGTCGGGATTGTTTGCACAACCTTACGGACGTTTCGAAGCGCGCCTTAAAACGCCCTGGGGACCAGGGATATGGCCGGCATTTTGGTTACTCGGCTCTAATATTGATTCAATAGCATGGCCTCAATGTGGGGAAATTGATATTATGGAACTCCGGGGGCAGAAACCAAACATTATCAGTGGCACAGTGCATGGTCCCGGATATTCAGGAGCCGCAGGCGTTACAAAAAGCTTTGCGTTTGAGAGTAACCGATTTGATGTTGACTTCCACATATTTGCTATCGAATGGGGGACAGATTATATTGATTTTTTCGTTGACAACACACTCTATCAAGAGATTACTCCTGATGATGTAACAGGCAACTGGGTTTTTGATCATCCTTTCTTTATTATTCTGAATGTAGCTGTGGGGGGTAATTATGTAGGTTTTCCTACAAACCAAACTCCTTTCCCTCAATCAATGCTTGTTGATTATGTCAGGGTTTATAAGGAAGTAAATTGATAACCAAACTTTTCCAAAAAATCATTTAAGAGTCAACTCCGAAAAGACATATTCAAAGAAAACCGGAAACTGAGCGAAGTCGAAGTGTCTTCAATAACATGTTATTACATCCTTCGGCTTCGCTAAGGATTCAATTGATCGGACTTTTCGGAGTAGGCTCATTTAATGTTGTTAAAAAAGCTTTGCATAATATTGAATCCATGCACTGACAGAAAATAAAAGCCAATTCATTATTCAACATATTTGAAACATATAAAATTGGAAATGACTGCAACAAAATTGTCAGTAAAAGAAAAAATCGGGTATAGTCTGGGTGATACCGCATCTCACTTTGTTTGGGATATGGTTGGATTCTGGCTCCTGTTTTTTTATACCGATGTATATGGGATTTCAGCAGCAGCAGCAGGAACTATTATGTTAATTGCCCGGTTCTGGGACATGGCCATCGACCCGGTTATCGGGGTGATTTCAGACAGGACCAACACCCGATGGGGAAAATTCAGACCATATATTTTGTTTGGCGCCATACCTTATGCGGTTTTGGCAATTCTAACTTTTACAACTCCTCAATTAGGTGAAACAGGGAAGATCCTTTACGCAGCAGCAACTTACATCCTCTTAATGACGGCCTATGCAGCCATTAACCTGCCTTATTCAGCTTTGGGAGCAGTAATGACCGATGATACGTATGAAAGGGCAGGATTGAACACCTATCGTTTCATCGCTGGCTTTACCGGTCAATTTGTTGTGACCGGGCTGGCACTGACCTTAGCCGAATTTTTCGGTGGTGGCGATAAAGCCCGGGGATTCCAGTACACCGTCTTTTTGTTTGCAGGCTTAAGCCTGATATTCTTTTTTATCACCTTTAAAACGACCAGAGAGCGGGTCCACCCCCCCAAAGAGCAGGTGAATTCACTGAAAGAAGACGTAGGAAATCTGTTTAAAAACAAAGCCTGGATTATCCTGGCCCTGGTAGGCATCATTTCATTTATCATGTTTGCTATGCAAAATGCGGCAATTGCCTATTATTTTAAATATTACCTGGGCCGAGAAAATAATGTACAGCTTTTCAATGTAATTGGTACCATAGCCCTGATTGTTGCACTACCTCTGTCAAAACCTTTAGCCAAACGTTTTGGAAATAAAAATGTCTTCATTGGCAGTTCGATAATTTCAGGGCTGTTTTTCATGCTCATTTATCTGCCGGGAGTAACCGACCTGACAACAATTTATATTTTCAACATCATTGCCAAGATGGCCTATGCCCCGGCTGTTCCGTTACTCTGGACCATGATTGCCGATTCAGCCGATTATGGAGAATGGACAACCGGCCGGCGTGCCACAGGATTGTATTTCTCGGCTGCTGTATTCGCGCAAAAAGCAGGATGGGGAATCGGGGCAGCCATTGCAGGCTGGATATTAGCCGCATCCGGTTTTGTCCCTAATGTTGTTCAAAACGATACTGCCATTACTGGTATCAAATTGCTGGTTTCAGTTATCCCTGGTATCTTATACATGTCGTGTGCCTTGTTCATGATTTTTTACAAAATCGACACAAAAACCACTGCATTGATGAAAAAGGAGTTGGATGCGAGAAGAGAACAAGGACTTTAACTTTTTGTGCAAATCCCTGAACAAAATTAAATATGCTTTGATGCGCAATCATACAATGAGGTAAATATATAAAACGAGTATGCATAAATTCAGAATATTCCTGGTTATTCCCCTGATGATCCTTTCGATGAGTTGTGTTGTAGCGCAAAAAATGCTATCAGCTGATGTTTTTGAAACTTCTGCAAATGGCAATAAACTCAAAAAAATCACTGATGTTCCTTCCGGAAGTGAAACAGTATCCGTTATTTTGTTACCGGGTACTAAATTTCAAACCATCACAGGATTTGGCGGGTCGTTTACGGAAGCGTCTGCTTATTTGTTAAACCGGTTAAGTAAGAAAAACCGTGATCTGATTTTAGAAGCATATTTCGGACAAGAAGGCGCCAGGTACTCCTTAACACGTACGCATATCAGTTCGTGCGATTTTTCATTGAGAAATTATTCATATGCACCCATAAAAGGGGACATTGAACTAAAACATTTTTCAATCGACGAGGACCGGGATGACCTGATTCCGATGATCAGGGACGCAATGACGCATTCCAAAGATGGATTTAAAATTATCGCTTCACCATGGACCGCGCCACCCTGGATGAAGGACAATAACGATTGGCGCGGAGGTAAATTGCTGCCCGAATATCATGACAGTTGGGCCTTGTTTTTTTCAAAGTATCTTACCGAATACAAAAATGAGGGTATTAATATTTGGGGATTAACTGTCGAGAATGAACCTCTCGGGTGTGGCAATAACTGGGAAAGTATGATCTTTTCACCCGAAGAAATGTTGGATTTTGTAAAAAATCATCTCGGCCCCAAACTGGAAACCGATGGACATAGTGTAAAAGTGCTGGCATATGACCAGAATCGGGGGGAGACATTGGAAGAATGGGCCAAAGTAATTTACAAAGATGAATCGTCATCAAAACACTTCGATGGTTTTGCTATACACTGGTATGCAAGTACATTCGATTGGTTTCCCCAATCATTGAATTATGCGCACAATCTGGCTCCCGGCAAGCACCTGATTCAAACCGAAGCATGTGTTGATTCGGAGGTGCCTCATTGGCAGGATGATAAATGGTACTGGTCGGAAGAAGCAACCGATTGGGGCTGGGATTGGGCGCCTGAGGATCAGAAAAAACTTCATCCTAAATATGTTCCTGTATATCGTTACGCCAGAGATATTATCGGTTGCATGAATAACTGGGTTGATGGTTGGATTGATTGGAACATGGTTTTAGACAGACAAGGCGGCCCTAATTGGTTTAAAAATTGGTGTGTCGCCCCTGTAATTGTTGATCCGGAGAAGGACGAGGTCTACTTTACGCCTTTGTACTATACGATGGCGCATTTTAGCAAATTTATCCGTCCCGGCGCTGTGCGCATTGGATTTGAAAACCCGAACCCATCATTAATGCTTACTGCAGCCCAGAATCCTGACGGATCTGTTGCTGTCGTAATTCTCAACATGACTTCGGAATCGAAAAATATTAAACTTTCACTCGGTGATCGTACAGTTGAAGTGCACATAAGCGCCCAGGCAATACAAACGATCATAATTTTGTCATAAGTATCTGAAAATCCTCCCCTTTTTTCATTAAACCTTAACACACGTTCAACATGCAGTTGCCGGTGTGATGTTTCGAAAAAACATTTTCCATGTTATTGATTTTATGCAGTATGCGCATATAAGCCTGTGGCCTTGATGTATTAATGATGTAATAAATACGGCGTGTCTGCTGCATTATTGATGTACGATGTTATTTTGATCAGGGCAGGTCACTATCTTATTTTAGCCATCTCTTTCCGGGCTGAAAAAAACAAGAGGCAATCAGCGCAATTAAACCTCTATAACGATTAATTAATTTAAAAATCCATGAATAAGCATGTCGGCCTTTTTTTAGCCATTGTTTTACTTGCATCATTTCATCATGGGTTTGGTCAGTTTATACAAGTCGGAAGCGGAAGTTATACTACTGTTTTTCCTGGAGTAGATGGAGCTGGACGGAACACATACCCTTCGGGGACACCTTATTTGAGTGGCAGCGCATTGGGGAAACCCGTTCCAACCAGCGACTGGTGGTCGGCATTGATAAAGAATGGCCAGGCATCCAATCTTTTCAACTATCCTTTTACGATGAAAACCATCAATCAGGGTTTAATCGCAACTTACATTCCTTTCGGCCCTATTGATGATATAGTGCCTTTTATTATTGGAGTTTCGGGCTTGTCAGCCAGCAACACTACTGTTTCCGATTTTTCAGATTGGACAGTAACGATGGACTGGAATGATGGGACACATCATTTCCAGGCAACATCAGGGATCGGAATGCCCTTTTTATATTTTACAAAAAATCCGGGCGATGTAGCTCAGATAACCGTGAATTCAGGCACAGTTACGGTTTCGAACGAAATGCTTATTGTCATGAACGTAAGGAACGGCGCCGACTTCGCAGTTTATGCACCTGCGGGAAGTACCTGGACACAGAATGGGGTGGTTTATACTTCCGGTTTGAACGGGGAAAATTATTGGTCTATGGCATTTATTCCACTTACTGCTCCCAATGTTGCAACCGTAGCCAACGAATACAAAAAATACGCTTACGTTTTCCCAGTCAACACGACTGCAAATTATAGTTTCAACAGCAACACTTCGGTTATGCGGACAGACTTCAACGTTCAAACTGATGTAAAAGAAGGTTCTGACACGAACATGCTGCTTGGCCTGCTGCCGCACCAATGGGCGCATCTGGCTGCCGATTCACCGGCTCCCGACAAATACAGTTATGCCGTAATCCGGGGCGAAATGAAAACAATGGCTGGAAATAATTTTAGTGTCGAAAACAGGTTTCACGGAATCTTGCCCACGCTGCCTTATGTTGATTTTTACAGTCCGGAATTTTCCCCTGATGCGCTAACCGAAAAAATTTCGAGTTTAGAAAACAGCACTCTGGCAACCTGGACTGATTCCTACAACGAAGGCCAGGTGATGAACCAACTCATGCAAACAGCACGCATTGCCGATTTAATGGGCAACACCGCTGCACGCAACACCATCTTGAATACTATTAAAACCCGTCTCGAAGACTGGTTCAAGGCTGATGCCGGCGAAGTTGCTTTTCTGTTCTATTATAATTCCAGCTGGTCGTCAATGATTGGCTATCCTGCCGGGTACGGACAGGACGGCGGCTTGAATGACCACCATTTTCACTGGGGATATTTTATTCAGGCCTGTGCTTTTATCGAACAATGCGAACCCGGCTGGGCCTCCAATTGGGGCGGAATGGTGAATTTGCTAGTTCGTGATGCTGCAAGTGGCGACCGCAACGACCCGATGTTCCCATATTTGCGTAACTTCAGTCCATACGCCGGTCAAAGCTGGGCCGATGGCTTTGCCAATAATCCGAATGGAAACAACCAGGAATCGAGTTCTGAAAGCATGGTTTTCAATGCCTCGCTGATTCACTGGGGCGAAGCAACCGGCAACGACGCTATCCGTGATTTGGGAATATACCTTTATACTACCGAGCAAACCGGGATCGAAGAATATTACATGGACACGCAGCACAGGAATTTCCCGCCTTCACAGCAATACAGCCTGGTATCGAGGGTGTGGGGAAATTCTTTTGATAACGGAACCTTCTGGACCGGCGATATTGCCGCATCCTATGGAATAGAACTTTATCCTATCCAGGGAGGCTCCACTTACCTGGGGCTTGATACCACCTACGTTTCACTGCTCTGGAATGAAATGACAGCCAATACCGGTATCATGAGCAACCAGGTAAATCCAAACCTGTGGCATGACATTTATTGGGAATACCTGGCTTTTATTAACCCTGCCCAGGCCATCGAAATGTATAATTCATTCCCAAACCGTGAAATAAAATTTGGAGTTTCTGATGCCCAAACCTACCACTGGCTCCATGCCATGAATGCACTTGGGAAAGTGGATGCAGGCGTTACCGCCGATTATCCTATCGCCGCCGCATTTATAAAAGACGGAACAATTAATTACGTTGCAGCTAATTATTCCGATGCCACAATTATCGTAACTTTTTCGACAGGCTTCCAGTTGCAGGTTCCGGCCCGCAAAATGGTTACGAGCATGGATTGCGTTTTTACAGGTATCGTTACCTCTTCATTTCCCCAGGCATATATGGGGGGGAGCGTACAGGTAAATGCCACTGTTTCGGGTGGAACGCCGACCAAAGTTGAATTCATGGATAATGGCATATCCCTTGGAACGGTTACTGCTCAACCTTTTACCATGAATGCAACGAATTTGCAATTGGGAATTCATCATTTTTATGCTAAAGTTTTTGAAGCTGAAAGATTCAGTATTACAAATACCGCACGGGTTCAGGTTGGCGATCAGTTACCGTATACCGGGCCGGCATTTGCCATTCCCGGAATTATTGAGGCGGGGAAATACGATATTTTTGAGGGAGGGAAAGGTCAGAACATTTCATACTTCGATGCTACTACAGCCAACTCAGGCGATTTCAGAATGAACGAATCAGTTGATGCTTCATCAACTGCGAATGAAGGCGCTACAGTGGGTTCAATTGCAGCCGGCGAATGGCTGGAATATACCGTCGATGTTGCACAGCCCGGGCTCTATTCTTTTGCTTTTCGCTATGCCTGTGGTAATACAGCCGGAGGAGGTCCGTTTCATCTGGAATCTGATCAACAAGTCATCTCAGGTGAAATTTCAGTTCCTACAACTTCGGGCTGGAATAACTGGTCAACCAAAACTGTTACAGCAATTCCGCTTACCGATGGCGAACATATTTTGCGGGTGGCTTTTATAGCCGGAGAATTTAATCTTGGAAAAATGACTTTTACCCGAACGGGAAATCTTCCTTATAGTTACCCAACTGCAAATGCGGGAATAAATATCAAAGTTGTTCTGCCGCTGACCTCAGCAATGCTGGATGGTTCGGCAAGTACCGAATCTTCAGGAAATAGTCTGACTTATGCCTGGGCACAAAATTGGGGCCCGTCGGTGGTGCAATTTTCCGATTCAACCGCAATACAGCCATTTATTGGTGAACTTACAGAAGGAATGTACAGTTTTAGACTTACTGTAAAAAACCCCGATTTACGCACCGACGCGGATGAAGTTCTGGTTTTGGTAACTCCGTTTCAAAACGCACCGCCCACAGTTTCACTCACTTCTCCTTATAATAACTCGACCTTCACCCAGGGAAATCCTGTTACTATTTCAGCCAATGCCGGAGATTTTGACGGAATTATTCAAAAGGTAGATTTTTATGAGGGTAATAATTTAATAAATACGATTTCGGCAGCCCCTTATACCACTCAATGGAATCCGGGTCCCGGAACTTATACCCTCATGGCAAAAGCAACCGATAATGAAGGGGCAGAAAGCACTTCACAAATAATCAATGTGGTCATTGCTCCGCTTATGATGTGCACCGAAACCTCTTCTGAAGCCTCGCAGGGCACATTCACGATTGGCTACATCTGTACCTACGAAACTGTGGGAACCGATGTGATCATCACCTTCGAATTGCTGGACGACAAAACCGGCGTAATTGCCTATTTGTGGAAACAAAATCCTTTTACGGAAGTTCAGATGACCAATGTCGGCGAAAATATCTTTTCTTACACACTCACAGGCCAGACCATCGGTTCAACAATAAGCTATGCCTGTAAGTTTGCTTATGCCGGTGGCATGGCGGTAACAAAATATATTTCGTACGAGGTTGGCGAAAATTGCAGCAGTACCGGAATTGAGAATCCATCGGCATTGTCACTTATTTTCTTTCCAAATCCTGTTAAAGATGAAATTACAATTCATGGTCTCAGAGAAAGCGCAACAATTTCTATTTACGATTTAAACGGGATTATGCTGTTACACAAAGCCGCCGGATCTCGTGAAGAAAAAATCAATGTCAACGCATTAGCCAATGGGTTGTATATAATCAAGGTTACTGACAAAAAAACAACTGAAACCGGTAAGCTTGTAAAACAATAAGCTAAATGAAAGTTAAAGCTTCCATATTTCATCTTTTGGGGTTAATAAATTAAGAGACATTATAACTAAACCTTGAGATAACAGTAATTCTAAATTTAAAACAATTTGTGATGAAAAAACAATTACTATTTCCATTTCTCAGCATTCTGCTTTCGGCATTTTGCTTTGGACAAACGCAGGTGAATCTGCCCGTAACGTTCGATGACCCCAATGTGAACTATGCCCTGGTTGATTTTGGCGGTAATGCCAGCAGCATCGTAACTGATCCGGTGGTTCCAACAAACCTGGTATGCCAGGTCATCAAATCAAATACAGCTGAACTCTGGGCGGGAACGACCATTGGCGGAACAGCCGGTTTTGCGACAGCTATCCCCTTTGCTCCCGGTTCAACCACCCTGAC
>CAISJJ010000090.1 GCA_903885595.1 uncultured Bacteroidales bacterium | reverse complement strand
CGAAATATAATTTCCATTTTAAATACAAATTATAATGGGGAAACCTATTTAAAAAACGACTTTCAAGCGAAGTTGTAAACCCCACTTTGGCCTTAATATTGAATACATCCAGTTCATAATCACGCTTTTTGAAATTCACATCTGTTTCGTTTCGTTCTAATTCAAATATATCCAACTTTAGATGTGTCTGAAATTTGCATGCCAGCTGGCGCCCCAGGGCATATTGAAACATTTGGTTTCCCAAACCGCCAATGAGTTTTACAATGACCATGGTAGCCTTCGATTCAGGTTAAGCTTTTTAGTCATTTGTTTTTATAAGGTCAAGGTACAAACGTTCATAATCCATTGCGATTTTCTCCCAGGTGTAGTTTTCTTTCCATCGCAGATAAGAGGTATTTGCCATTTCGGATCTTTTCACATGGTCTGCCATTAGGGCATCGAGCATTGCGGCAGACTCCTTTATGTTTACGGTACAAAATCCATTATTTTTATGAATTGTCGGAAGGATCATCCCGCCGCCGGTCCACCGAGCTATTTCACTTGCATTACCGGCATCACTTGACAGGAATGGTGTTCCTGAAGCAGCACATTCAAACAGTACGATTGGTGAACATTCTATGTTAGATGGAAATAAAAACAGATCAGCTTCATGATATGCTTTTACAGTATCCGACCGCTTCAAATTCCTAATAAGGATTTGTTTATTCATGTTATCAGCAATGTACCCATTATTTTTCTTGCCTTTTTTAAAAGGGTTATATTTCGGGTCACCTGTAATCTTTTCCAAGAAATTAAATGATCTCGCAGTATGCCTGCATTGTTTGTGACATTTTGCATCAACGATGTTACCTATAATCAACATTGTCGCTTTTTTTATCTTTGATGCCTTGAATATTCTAATTGCTTCTGCATGACCTTTATATCCTGTGTGTGAGCCAACAAGTAGAATTAAAGTGTGATCCAGTGGTATACAAAGTGTCGAACGTATGTCATTGTCTTTGGGTTTTGCAAATTCTTCAGCACTTGCACCATTGGGAATGATGCAAATTTTTTGTATTTTGTTCTCCCTTGCGTAATTAATATCTCTGTAATTATTCGATAAAAAAACATTCATGTCGTATTGTTTCATCCAATACATCATTTTTTCAAAGTAGTCTTTGTACTGTGGAAGGAATAGTCCTGAGAACCCGGTAGGTACGAACACTTTCTTTGCGGTAATCTTGGATAAAACGGGAAAGGCCAGATCGGTCGCCCATTGTTGGGCGGCGAAATTTGTTACGATATCAAACTCATTGAGAAGTAGTAAATCTTCATATTCTTTTATAGCATTACCACTCGAAATGTAACCTTGAGCAAAACCACCTTTAATATCAAAATTGCGGATATTAATTGCTCTGCTTTGCGATATTTCATTTAGATATGTTGAATTCGATGCAATAGTGATTTCATGGCCAAATCCTGCGAGACGTTCGCTTATTTGCCTGACAACCTCATACATTCCTCCGCCGGAAATACTATAATTTTCAACAGAATGGAGTATCTTCATTCTAGCTGTTTATAAAAATAAATTCTGCCAAGGAGGCTGAATAATTTTCAAAGCAATAGGTGTTATTATATTCATTCATTGCTGATTTTGAATAAACTGAATAATTATTCTCAATCATCTTTACAGCCGAAGGAATTTCACTGAAAGTATTTACACATAATCCACATCTTTTATCATGTATTGCTGCTAAGGTGCTTGGATATGAGTTTGCAATTACAGGTAAGCCAAATTTCAAATATGATACTATTTTGCCTGATGACTTCCCTGCTGTTCTAAATCCAATCGATATATCATTATACCAGGCTATTCCAAGATCACAAGACATAATAACATTATCAACGCTATTAATGTCATCATAGTTTTCATCTGTTACGATGACATTATTTATTTCAAACTCCTTAAGAAACGCTCTTAATTTCTTGACATACTCATTGTGAGGATAACCCTGAAAAAACAGTATCCAGCCCTCAATTTTTGCAAATTGATTTGCTATTTCAATGCAAGAGTGCCATTCAGTAATACTACCTAAATGCAATGCTATTTTTTTGTGTGAGGAGATATTGTAACGTTTATGCAAGAAATCAGACTTTTGATTTGTTGCAGGTCCCTTATTTGTTACAGGTAAAATGAACACTGGAAAATTAGCTGGTAACCTGTAATCTGCAAGAAAAAGCTTACTCTTTTCATCTGATTGTATTATGAGCCCTACAGCATCATTTATCCGAAGACGTTCAAGGTTCATTAGATATTTGGGATAGTCAAGCCCAAAATGGTCATTCTGAATATATAACTCCAGACTATAATAAATTGGATGTGAGTTGGGAAAGATTTTTTTGCATAGCACAAATCCATGAGGATCGACAGTGATGTAACGAT
>CAISJJ010000089.1 GCA_903885595.1 uncultured Bacteroidales bacterium | reverse complement strand
TTACTCATACGCACTTCGGCCGACCTGAAGAAGGTCTCCGACAAATTGAAAATCCGGGCTGAAGAACTTTCAACACTGCTTACAACCATCCCCGCATATGTCTATTTCAAAGACACCAACCTCAAGTACATGATTGTAAATCAGCATTTTGCAGAAATAGCTGGCATCCCTGCAGACCAAATTACCGGGAAAACGATTTACGATTTATTCCCAGGGTATAAAAACACAGCCTATCTTGATAAAGAGGCTTACTCAATTGAAAGAGGCATTGCTTTATACGACATCGAAGAGGAGATTGAACATACCGGACGGAAAAGATGGGTTAACAGTAACATCGCTCCCATCCGGAATTCTGAAAATCAAATCATTGGACTAATCGGTATTTCCTGGGACATCACTGAACGAAAATTGCATGAAGAGGAACTACGGCTATCGAAGGAGTTAGCTGAAGCAGGCACCATTGCAAAAAATGAGTTCATTGCCAGTATTTCGCACGAATTCAGGACTCCCATGAATGGCATCCTGGGTTTATCGGAAATTTTAAAACACTCCGTACTTACACATGAACAACTGGATTTGCTCAACGGCATTATTTCATCAGCCGAAAACCTGTTGGTATTGTTAAATGATGTGCTTGATTTTTCAGCCATCGAAGCCGGGAAAATGGAGATGGATTACCAACCCTTCATGCTCGACCGCGTCATGGAGGATATTTCTCTGGTGATGAAAATGAAGGCTGCCGAGAAATCGCTTGCCTACAACATTTGCATTGACGATAACGTACCCAACCTCCTTATTGGCGATTCACAACGATTTCGCCAGATAATGATTAACCTTACGAACAATGCAGTAAAATTTACTGAAAAAGGGGAAATCGAAGTTCATATTTCCACGGTTGAACAGTCGGGGAACAGGACAATGCTGAAGTTTGAGATACTCGACACGGGTTCAGGCATCCCATCCGAAGCTCTGGATTCCCTGTTCAAGGTGTTTTCAAGAGTAAAGCAGGACAGATCAAAGCTGATTTCCGGTACCGGGCTTGGTCTTTCGATCTGTAAAAAACTCACCGACCTCATGGGTGGCCAGATTGGTGTGGAAAGTACCCTTGGAAAAGGATCCTTGTTTTGGTTCAGCCTACCTTTCACTTTGTCAAATATCCCGAAAAACAAATCACAGGTCGCGCAGTCATTGGTAACTTCCACTTTTTCGAAGAAACTGGTGTTGGTTGCAGAGGACAATCTGATCAATCAACGCATTGTCAGTTATCAGCTAACAAAAATGGGATTCGAAGTCGACCTGGCAGAAGATGGACAGCAGGCACTCGAAAAATATCATGCGAGGAAATTTGATTTAATCATTCTTGACATTCAGATGCCGGTAATGAATGGATACCAGGTTGCCAAAGCCATAAGGGCTGATGAAAAAGGGACCTCCCGCCATCTGGCAATCATCGCATTAACCGCCAACGCCATGAAGGGTGACCGTGAATTATACCTCGATGCAGGGATGGATGGCTATGTGAGTAAACCATTTACCTTCGAAACACTCCAGCAGACAATAAGCAGCGTACTTCGTTAAAAAAAAGGGTGTCTCATCGATTTGAGACACCCTTTTTCAGGTTTTTCAATAATCAGTTGTTAATATTTCAATACTTTTTGAGTATACTGACCACCTGATTTTCCATAGAATGTAATAAAATACATTCCTGTTGACAGATCTGATACGTTAATCGCTTTCCGGCCAACGCCAAAAGCATCCTGGCTGTAAACCACCTGACCAACTGTGTTGGTGATAACAACCCTGTTCAACTCAATTGATGTAGTTACATTCAATACATCTTTAACCGGGTTTGGATAGGTTTGTACATAACCAGCCAAAGATAATTCGTTTGTTCCTTCCGGGTATTTCATTCCCCATTTCAGTGAGAAGGTCGTATCCTGGCGGATGGTGTAAACTCTGTTGGGATCTCCTGTCCATTCACCGCCACCCCAACCTGCGCCTTTGAAAAATTTAAGCTGATAAACGCCAATGGAGTCAAGTGTCATGGTAATTGAGTAAATGGAATCAGTGAGTGGTAACTGAGGAATCAGCATATTGTTTAAATTGTCGCCAGGGGTGTTCCAGGTTCCGTAGATACCACCAAAATTACCGGCAGTAAATATTTCCTCTCCAGCAAGTCCTGAACCCTTCACGTTAAGGTTAAAAGTCACATTGGCCGGCTTTTTGCCCCATTTGAATAAAAATTCACCAGGACCTGTAATAGTGATCTTCCGGTTCGGATCTCCGCCCCATTCGCCACCATCCCAGCCAGCGCCTTTGAAGAATTTATATTGATAATTTCCCTCAAGCAGATCCATCGTAACTGAATAAATAGAATCGCCATCGGCATCGGTAAGTTCATTTTCAGGATTATCTCCGGGTGTATTCCAGGTACCATAGATACCGCCAAAATCACCGGCAAAATAAACGGGCTGTGCTAGTGCAAGTCCTGCACCATGCATGTCAACACTCAGAACTACTTCAACTGTAGGTTGGATTGGGTTAGGATCATTGTTCAAGATGATATCATCAAAATAGATGGTAATATCCTCCGTCAGACCAACAGGATCTGCAAAATCAGGCATGAAAGCAATAACAGTCCATTCGCCTGAATAGGCCGAAAAATCAATAACGATATCTTCCCATCCATTAATAATCGTTTGAGCATTCATGGACAAGACTTCATGATTTTCCCCGGGTTTTTCAATTTTAAATTTAATGGGGCTGAGACGGGGTTTCCAAACTTTCACATGCATGTACTTGTTTGTGGTTACATCAACAGGTGTCGGGGACCAGAAACCTTCCCAGGGAACACCATCCATATCACGGAAAAATTGTACAACATAATTGCTCACGTTGATACCTGAAGGATCAGGATTTCCCACAATGATCATTGAACTAAGATCAATTACCGGGTCACCTGTCATCAGGTTCAGCGGAATTTGTTCGTAATCTTCCATTACATAGGCAGGAGCGCTGCCGGGTGTTGGGTCGTTGTTAACGACGATATCATCAAAATAGATAACAATATCTTCAGTAAGTCCAACGGGATCCATAAAGTCAGGCATGAAGGCAATGATAGGATAGGTTCCGGTTTTTGAGGTAAAATCAAATACCATGTCTTCCCATACACCAGTTGTGGTTTGCGGGTTCATGGAAGCAATTTCCAGTGTACCGGCGGCGCCACCTTCCAGTTTAAATTTCACAGTGCTGATACGAGGCTTCCACACTTTAACATGAACATACTTATTAACCGTTACGTCAACTGCAACAGGTAACGGGCACCAGAATCCGCCCCAAGGCACTCCATTCATGCTACGATTAAATTTTGCAACCCAACCACTGGTGTTAATGCCGCTGGGATCAGGATTCGGGACAACAGTGATCTTACTTAAATCGGTAGCTCCTCCAACCATGAGATTCATGTGAATAACCTCAAAGTCGGAAATGACCTGAGCACGAGAAAAGCCGACAATAGTCAGCAACATAATGAAAATGAGTAGATTTCTTTTCATAATTTCAACTTTTTTAGTGAATAATAATTTTTTTGATGTTCAAAGATAATACAAATATTTATTTTACGAATAATTCTTCAGCTAAATTAAGATTTTTTTTTGTTTTCAGGGCAAAGTAATTCTGAAATTATCCACCAGAAAGTTATTTAAGTTCAAATGCTGCTGATTTCGTGTCGCGTGAGTTTCCGCCTACAAAAACCCTGAATTTTCCCTTTTCCCAACCATAGCTCATGTCTTGCTTGTAAAAGGCAAGATCTTCCGCAAAGATCTTGAAATTTATCGTGGCAGTTTCACCCGGTTGCAAAAAGACTTTTCGAAAGCCCTTAAGTTCTTTTACGGGTCGGGTTACGGTGGATATCTCATCGTGGATATAAAGCTGCACTACCTCCTCTCCGGCCATTTTCCCTGTATTTTTTACTGTAGCCACGACGGTAACAAATTCATTATCTGAAAACTCTTTTTTATCAAGCGAAAGCTCTCCATACTCAAACTCAGTGAAACTCAGTCCGTAACCAAACACATACAGGGGCTCATTGGGGGAATCGAGATACTTTGAGGAGGTATTCACGTTTGGATCAAAAGGTCGTCCGGTGTTTTTCATATTGTAATAGATAGGGATCTGGCCCACGGATCGCGGAAAGGTCATGGGCAACTTGCCTGAGGGGTTGTAATCGCCGAACAATACATCGGCTATGGCCGACCCGGCTTTTGTGCCGGGAAACCATGCTTCGAGAATTGCCGGAATGTGTTCATCGATCCAGTTGATTGTCAAAGGCCTGCCATTCATTAAAACGACAACAACCGGTTTTCCGGTTTTAGCAATGGCTTCACACAGCTGTTGCTGCACCCCTGGCAAACTGATATCAGTACGGCTGGTGGCTTCGCCGGTCATCCAGGCTGGCTCGCCTATGGCCAGGATCACCATGTCGGCCTGGCTGGCCAGGCTGACTGCTTCGTCAAATCCATCTTTCTGGTCGCCCGTTACTTCGCAACCCCGGGCATATGTCACCCTGGATTTGGGTACTTTCGCCCGGATTCCCTCAAGAATGGTTTCGGCTTTTAATGCGTCACCGGCAGCCGACCAGCCACCGATCATATCCCGCTTACTATCTGCAAGTGGCCCGATCACTGCAATGTGTTTGAGCTGCTTATCCAACGGCAGCAGTTGATTTTTGTTTTTCAGTAAGACCATTGATTTGCAAGCCATTTCCTTCGCAGCGGCCAGGAACTCAGGTTTCATGATCTCATTCTTTTCCCTGTCAACAGAACAAAAACGGTAGGGATCATCGAAGAGACCCAATTGGAATTTCACCCGGAGTACATGTCTTACAGCCTCATCAAGTGCACGCTGCTCCACTTTGCCGCTGCGCACCAATCCCGGAATCGCAACCCGGAAAAAGTCCGACTGCATATCCATGTCAACCCCGGCATTGATTGACATTTCAGCTGCCCCGGCCGTGTCGCCTGCCACGCCATGGTTCATCAGTTCCATG
>CAISJJ010000088.1 GCA_903885595.1 uncultured Bacteroidales bacterium | reverse complement strand
CACCCGTCACCCGTCACCCGTCACCCGTCACCCGTCACCCGTCACCCGTCACCCGTCACCCGTCACCCGTCACCCGTCACCCGTCACCCATCATTTGTCACTTGTCATTTGTCATTTGTCAAATCCGCCCTGTAAACCAGTATTTCACCCGGTTTGAATGAGGTATATGCCAGCGCCAGGGTATCGCTTGCGCCGATGTCTTTGGTTATTATATCAATGTATACATATATTATGATCATATTATCATCAATAGATTGACATATTATCAATAATTTAATATCTTTGCATTCATAGAATATGGATGATGGAAAAACTCGTACAAAAATTTTATGAAAAATATGCATCGGTTGATACTGAAATCATCCGTGATATTATGAATGAAATTGATTGGTCAAACAGAATCATAGGGATTAAAGGAAGCAGAGGTGTTGGAAAGACCACGCTGGTACTTCAATATATAAAGCAAAATTTTGCTCCCGACAGAAACGTTCTTTACGTTAGTCTGGATAATTTATACTTTTCCGACAATACGCTTTATGATTTGGCCGATGTGTTTCATAAAAAAGGGGGTAAGTTGCTGGTGATAGACGAAGTACATAAATATGCAAACTGGACAACTGAAATAAAGAATATTTACGATGATTTACCCGGTTTGAAAATAATTTTTACCGGTTCGTCTTTATTGCATCTCAGGCAAACTAAAGCTGATTTAAGCCGCAGGGCAGTGATGTACGAAATGCCGGGACTATCGTTCAGAGAATATTTACATTTCCAAACCAATTTCAGGTTTCCGGTATTAACGCTGGAAGAGATTATGAATAATCATATTCAGTTATCGGTCGGGATTATTAAAAAAGTTAAACCTTTGGCGTTCTTCGGGGACTATCTGAACTATGGGTACTACCCGTTTTTCAAAGAAAACCTGGCCTCCTTTCACCAAAAGCTCAGCGAAATAATACTTACGGTTCTTGAAGTTGACATTCCCCAGTTTGCATTAATTCAAACTGCAAATATTGTGTATCTGAAGAGATTATTGAGAATTATCAGCAGTTCAGTTCCTTTCAAACCCAATATGAATGGTTTGAGTTCGCGCACCGGTATAAGTTTAAATACGATGAAAACATATATTGGTTTGCTCAAAGATGCACAGCTTTTGCAATTGCTGTATATGCCTGAGAAAGGGATAAACAGTCTGAACAAACCTGAAAAAATTTACCTCAACAATTCAAATCTGATGTATAATCAAGGGGAAGAAAATGTAAACATTGGAAACATCAGAGAAACCTTTTTCTTTAATCAGGTCAATGTAAAGTATGAAATTAATGCATCGGCAGATGCTGATTTCCTGGTAGCAGATAAATTTACTTTTGAAACAGGAGGAAAAAACAAACAAACCAGACAAATAAAAGATGTTCCGGATTCTTTTGTGGTAAAAGATAATATTGAGATAGGTTCCGGCAATGTTATTCCACTCTGGATGTTTGGTTTTTTATACTAAAGTTATTTACGGGTTAAGTGAGTGAGTGAGTGAGTGAGTGAGTGAGTGATTGAGTGATTGAGTGATTGAGCCCGCTTTATCTTGATAAATTAGCGCCTTACATTGTATACTTATGTTAAAGAGCAGTGTCCTCAATCGGTAAAGTGCTATTTGTTTATCGACGAAATTCAGGAAATCCTGCATTTTGAGAAAGCAATACGGAGTTTGTTTGCAGAAGGCATGTACGACATTTATTGCACCGGCAGCAATTCGCATATGATGTCGGGCGAACTGGCCACTTATCTGAGTGGACGCTATATAGAAATAGAGGCTCATAGCCTGACCTACATCGAATTCCTGGAATTCCACCACTTTGAAAACAGCATGGCATTGCAGAACGCCGGATTGCATGACCCACTTACAGTTAAAGGTCTGTTCACGGCCAAGAAGTCATTAAAATTCTTCAGAGTAAACCAGAAAAGCTGGTAATTATCGCTATTGTGCCAAAGAAAGAAATGCCACTGCCTGATATGATCGTTAAGGCAATGTGTTTTGATATGGCATCCTGTGCATAAATAATACAATTCAATATGGATGAAAATGATGAATTCATCAGAGTGTTATCCTGCTCGCCAACATCCCGACATAAAAATGTATATTTGAACACAATAAAATATAATGAATCCTTCCATGTCCGAAGACCAAAAGAAACAACTCGAACAACAACTCTGGAACATTGCCAACACACTTCGCGGGAAAATGAATGCCGATGAGTTCCGGGATTATATCCTGGGATTTATTTTCTACAAATACCTGTCGGAGAAAATGTTCCGTTATGCGGATTCTATTTTGGTACAGGATGGTATCAAATACAAGGAGATTGATGAAAAAACTGATCAGGGAAAAGAATACATCGAAGCCATCAAGGAAGAGGCTCTGGAAAAGCTTGGCTATTTTCTGAAACCCTCCGAGCTATTCAGTGAGGTGGCAAAGCGCGGTAACAGCAACAAAGAGGGTGAAAACAACTTTATCCTCGAAGATCTTGCCAAAATCCTCACCAACATTGAACAAAGCACGATGGGCACCGCCAGTGAGGATGATTTCGACAACCTGTTTGAAGACCTTGACCTTGCCAGTACCAAACTTGGCAGGACTGAATCGGCAAAGAATGAACTTATTGCCAAAGTTCTGTTTCACCTTGACAATATTGACTTCCAGCTTGAAAATGCCCGGGTTGATGTGTTAGGCGATGCTTATGAATACCTGATCGGACAGTTTGCCAGTGGCGCCGGAAAGAAAGCCGGTGAGTTTTACACGCCGCAAGGGGTAAGCAAAGTATTGGCGAAAATTGTCACCACCGGGAAAAGCAAACTGAAATCGGCGTATGATCCTACATCAGGTGCTGGTTCCTTGTTACTTAGAATCTCAAAGGAGGTTGAAGTGAACAATTTTTACGGGCAGGAGCTGAACCGCACTACATACAACCTATGCCGAATGAACATGATCCTACATGATCTCCATTATCGGCAATTTGATATCAGGCAGGAAGACACGCTGGAACATCCACAGCACATAGATAAAAAATTTGAAGCGGTGGTTGCAAATCCGCCATTTTCGGCGCAGTGGAGCGCCAATCCGCTTTTTATGACCGATGACAGGTTCAGTCAGTATGGCAAGCTGGCGCCATCCAGCAAGGCTGATTTTGCCTTTGTACAGCACATGGTTTACCAGTTGGCAGAAAACGGTATCATGGCCATCGTTCTACCTCATGGGGCCTTATTCCGTGGTGGAGCAGAGCAGCATATCCGCAAATACCTGATCGAAGACCGCAATTTCCTGGATGCTGTTATCGGGTTACCTGCCAACATCTTTTATGGCACCAGTATACCAACCTGCATCATGGTATATAAAAAATGTCGTGAAAACCCGGAAGATATTTTGTTCATCGATGCCAGTAAGCATTATGAGAAGGTCAAAACCCAAAACATGCTCCGTGATGAAGACATCAGCAAGATCGTTGACACTTACCGAAATCGCACAGAAGAGGCCAAATACAGCAAGATGGCCACCCTGCAAGAGATCATGGACAATGACTATAATCTGAACATTCCGCGTTACGTGGATACATTTGAAGCGGAGGAGCGTATTGATATCAATCAGATTGCTGGCGAATTAACAGAACTGGATAAGCAGATGGCAGATACCGATCGGACGATCGCCGGATTTTGCATTGAGTTGGGAATTGCACCGCCTTTTAAAATCTCATAGTCATGAATGAAGAACCCAAAAACGAAATAATTATCTACCAAAACACAAATGGAAATATCAAAATTGATGTTCATTTGGTGGATGAGACTGTTTGGCTTACGCAGGCTGATCTTTGTGAACTGTTTCAAAAATCTAAAGCTACAATCAGTGAGCACATTAAGAACATTTTTCAGGAAGGAGAACTGACAGAAAATTCAGTTGTTCGGAATTTCCGAACAACTGCTCAGGATGGTAAAAGTTACGACACCAACTACTACAACCTCGATGTCATTATATCTGTTGGTTACAGAGTGAAGTCATTACAAGGCACACAGTTTCGCATCTGGGCCACGCAGCGTCTCAAAGAATACATTGTCAAAGGCTTTGCCTTGAATGACGACCGCTTTAAACAAGGCAATTCGATGAACTACTTCAATGAACTGCAGGAACGAATTCGCGAAATCCGTTTGTCTGAACGGTTTTTCTATCAGAAAATCAAAGATATTTACACGACCAGTATCGACTACAATCCCAAAGACGAAAGAACGATCGAATTCTTCAAAATTGTTCAAAACAACCTTCTTTGGGCAATCAGCCGGCAAACTGCCGCCGAACTTGTTTATCGCCGTGCAGATGCATCCCTGCCATTGTTGGGGATGCAATCCTTTGATAAAGAAAATACAACACACATCAAAAGAAGTGACATCATCGTTGCCAAAAACTATTTGAACGAAGCTGAAATAAAGCTTCTCGGATTATTGGTTGAACAGTACCTGGCATTTGCCGAAACAATGGCTCAACAACATAGGCCGATGTATATGGCCGATTGGATAATTAAATTAGACGATATTTTGAGACTCAACGGCAGGGAGCTGCTTACGCATGCCGGGAAAATAAGCCACGAAATGGCTTTGCAAAAATCGAATCAGGAATTTGAAAAATATCAGGAAGAAGAGAAGAAAATTTCGAAAGAGATGAGTTTACGTGAAATTGAGGAAGACATCAAACTGCTAAAAAAACCGGAGAATTGACAATGGCTAACTTCAATCCGAATGTTAATTATGGCGAATATGCCACAATTGGAAAGCAACAAATAAGATTCAATATGGCAAATAAGCAGATGTATGCATAACCAAAAGGATATACCAGCATTACGGTTTCCGGAATTTGACGTCGAGTGGCATGAGGCATTGCTTGGCGATCAGTTTTTTAATAGAAAAGAACCTGGGAACTACCTCTGTCCTATCTATTCCGTGACAATAGATCGCGGAATGGTTCCACGAGATTCTTTAGAAAGGAACATAGGTAATGATGCGGATTCAGATGATAACCTATTTGTCAAGTCAAATGATTTAGCGTATAATATGATGAGGCTTTGGCAAGGAGCCATTGGCTTGGCTGAACAAGATTGCATGATAAGTCCCGCATATGTTGTACTTGGTCCTTATGAAAATGTTTTTTCAAAATTTTTTATATATCTGTTTGAAAGAAAGCGAAGTCTATACCTTTTTACCTCAAATTCATATGGCTTAACAAGTGATAGGTTGCGCATGTATTACAAAGATTTTTCCAGAATTAAATTCGCCACTCCTTTATACCCCGAACAGCAAAAAGTCGCCACCTTCCTCACCTCAGTTGACGAAAAGCTCACCCAACTTATAAAGAAGAAATCCATGTTGGAGAAATACAAAAAGGGGGTGATGCAGAAGATTTTTTCACAGGAAATCAGGTTTAAGGATGAACATGGACAGGATTACACGGAATGGGTTGATACAAAGTTGGGCGAAATTGGAATTTTTTCTGGTGGAGGAACACCGTCAACAAAGAATACTGATTTCTGGATGGGGAGTATTCCGTGGATATCGAGTTCTGATTTAGTGGATGATAGCATATTTAAAATAAGTACTGCCAGATTCATAACAAAGGCAGCAGTTTCGCAATCGGCAGCAAAAATAATACCGCCTAAAAGTGTTTTAATTGTATCACGTGTCGGTGTTGGCAAAGTAGCGGTAAATGAAGTAGAATTATGTACAAGTCAAGATTTTACCAATATAATTCCTAATTCAGACAATCCCATCTTTATTGCGTATCTGGTGAAATTTAAAACAAATAAACTATTAGGATTAAATCAGGGTACATGTATAAAAGGATTTGTTAAATCTGATCTTGAGACAATGAACATCTTCCTACCAAGCGTCGCTGAACAAACCAAAATCGCCACTTTCCTTTCAGCCATTGACGACAAGATAAACCATTGCAGCGTTCAGATTGAAAAGATGGGGCTGTGGAAAAAGGGTTTGTTGCAAAAAATGTTTTGCTAACGGGGAAGACGACAACCGGAATGGTTAAGAAAAAATATCATAAAAATGTCGCTGAACCTGAAATGTTTTGTATATTTGTACCAACAGTACCCGTTTTGCATACCATAAGAACTGCAGGCGGGTCATTTTTTAAAGAAAGTTCTTAGAATCAACGATAATACACCTCCCATGCCTCTCCCGGAAGCACACTTGGGGGGTTTTTTGTTACAATAATGTTGTTTTCCTGTACGCCGATGGTAAACATTTTTAAAAGGGGATGATCAAATTTCATTTGGAACACATTGGTGATGGGATTTTGGCATACCAATAGAATGGCAGGTTAAAAGAATATTATATGACCGAGAAATTCCAAAATAAATATCGTATCGCATCTGCCAGGTTGAAAAATTGGGATTATCGGTCAGATGGCGCCTATTTTATAACCCTTTGTACCCGAAACAGGGAATGTTTTTTTGGGAAAATTGTTCATTCACAATTTTTCGGAAATCCAATCGGACTGTTGGCCGAAAAATATTGGTTAGAAATCCCACAACATTTTCCGTTTATAGAATTGGGTAATTTTGTGGTTATGCCGAATCATATTCATGGGATATTGATCGTTGATAAATCCAAAATCGGGAATGATATTGTGTGCGTTGATACGGATGTAAAACCGGGCGTTGGTACGGACGTAAAACCGGGTGTTGGTACGGACGTAGAGACGTTGCATTGCAACGTCTCTACCACCGCCGCCACCGCCGCCACGGCCGCCAACGCCACCGCCGCCACCGCCACCACCAACACCCCCCAAAATGAACAAATGGCGAAAATATCCCCGAAATCCGGGGCCGTTTCAACCATTATTCGTTCCTACAAATCTGTGGTGTCAAAACATGCCCATTTAATTCTTCCTGATTTTGATTGGCAAACGCGTTTTTATGATCACATCATCCGGGATTCAGCATCTTTCGAACGCATTCAGAATTACATTGAGAATAATCCTGTAAATTGGGACAAAGACAAATTTCATCATTAATGTCAAAGCAACCCGAACAAATACTGGAAGATAAACTGGTTGCCCAACTTCAACAGCTGGGTTATACCTTCGTGCCCATCAGGGATGAGAAAGAGTTGCTTGCCAACCTCAAGACACAGTTAGAAAAGCATAACGGAATAGAATTCACTTCCAAGGAATTTGACCGGGTATTGAACATCCTGAGCAAAGGTTCAGTGTTCGACAAGGCCAAAATACTGAGGGAAAGGCAGCATATAATCAGGGACAACGGCGAAAACCTTTACTTTGAGTTCATCCAGCAGGAAAACTGGTGCCAGAATCAGTTCCAGGTTACGCATCAGATCAGTGTCGAAGGCGAATATAAAAACCGGTACGATGTCACCCTGCTGATCAATGGGTTGCCGTTGGTTCAGATTGAACTTAAGCGCAGGGGGATTGAGCTTAAAGAGGCATTTAACCAGATCAACCGCTATCAGCGTCATTCATTTGGCGCTTCCATCGGATT
>CAISJJ010000087.1 GCA_903885595.1 uncultured Bacteroidales bacterium | reverse complement strand
TCAAGTTGACGGGTTCGATCGCCAAGCCATAACATATTTGCGCCAGTATTGTACCATAGGCCTGTAGTTGTATCTATACGTGTCATTGCTTCTTCATATTCCAGAAGTAATGCCTCATGAGATGTAAATAGTGTAACTTCGTTAAGTTGGGGAGCATGTGCATCGAGTCCGATAGCTGTTGTGAAATTTATTGCCTTTCTTATTCCTTTGACGATTTCATTATATTTCCTACTTGCAGGAAATTTATCCATTCCATCTTCGCTCCATGAGTATACTTGGTCAAGGGCAGCATATCCTCCCCTCGTGAAAGCCCTAACAAGATTCAGCGTAGCAGTAGACCTGAAATATCCTTCAAGCATTCTTTTTGGGTCAGGTATCCTCGCACCAATTGTTGGCTCAGGACTGTTCACCATATCTCCCCTATAACTTGGGAGTTCTACCCCTCCAATTATCTCCGTGTCGGATGAACGTGGTTTTGCATATTGCCCAGCAATCCTTCCGATTTTCACAACCTTCTTTTCTCCTGAATATGCAATAATAATAGACATTTGAAGAATGACTTTCAGAAGATCGTGTATTCGTGTTCCGTTGCATCGTGAAAAATCTTCAGCACAATCACCAGCTTGCAAAACAAAGGCCCGTCCATCAATGGCTTCAGCTAATTGTTTCCGTAACGCCCTACTTTCACCAGCAAAAACTAAGGCAGGCAAATTGGATAGCTTCTTCAATGTCTCGTCACGCTCAAACGAATCAGGCCAACTTGGTTGCTGCCTGGCAGGAAAATTGCGCCAGCTATATTTGGTCCAGTCTGAAGTTTTCATATAACAATGCGAAAAATATTCATCATCAAATAAGAAATTTTATATGTGAAAAAGAGTCTTATCCTGGTTTGAACTCAAGAATTGTCTTTCCCTCTAAATCAATATCACTTCGGGATGAAGTACATTACTGACTCACTCCAACCCTCCGTATAGTGCCTAAGAAAAACTTTGTAATCCTGTCTTAAGCTAAAGATAAATTCGAAAATTCGCCAGAAATCGGAAGGATGGTGATAGACAGCAATTGCAATCTTTGGATGATCTTCAATAATATGCCTTCTTGCGCCCATCAAAGCTTTTAACTCCCAACCCTCTAAATCCATTTTTATAAAAGTCACTTTAGAATCAATATATTGATCAATTGTTGTCACATTTACTTGACAACTCCCCGTTTCACCAATGGAGCTGGCCGAACCTTTGTCAGGGTTGAACCAAAGTGAGCCAATCACATCTGAAACTCCAAGCTCAATAAATTCAATGGCTCGGAATTCATTTAAACGGTATTTTGCTTCCTCGAAATTTATTGAGGATGGTTCGAAAAGAAATACTTTTTTGTAATTAGGGTTTTTCAAACAAAACAATTTAGATGTATCTCCATCATAACCTCCAGCATCCACAAAGACCTCATCCAATCCATATTCAATGAAATTCTCAAAGTATTGATCATTAGGACGAAAAGAGTATTGATTCATAAATTGATAATCTCCTGTCAACCTAAATTTGAGTAGATCATCCAAAATTTGCCTGGATTCTTTATCAAACAGAAAATCACTAAGTGTTGCCCATTTTTTTTCATTTTGTGAAAAGTCCATTTGAGTTTCTAAAACAAATTTTGGCAATGGGACTAAGTCAGGAATTGCTATACTTAGATCTGAATATGACAGTATCCCGTAAACTCCAAGATCCGCAATTCGCTTATGCGCTGACACGGGTCTTATTGACATTGAACAGTTTACAATTATCCCATCCTTGGGAACATCATTTCCCTTTACTACGGGCTTGTTATTCCATACTGAATTTGGCTCTGCGAAATCATCAACAATGCCATCGACATCAATCACTGTCGACAAAACTGCAGAATGTTCATTACGTCCAAATAAATATCGTCGCCCAATTGCAGATGCTGATAAAAAATAATCTACTAAACTTTTAACTTTGGGGGATATTTGATTTTTTGTTTGTATTATTTCCCTACTAATCATTACTTTTTCTTATTATACCACAACTGAATATGATTACAAACTAATGAACAACATTTTGTTCATTGCCCGATTAATTAAACATAGATTTTCACGGTAAAAAAACGACCGTATATTACGAATAAGCGGCTCCCTCAAAAATAATGTTTTTATTTCCAAACAATTTGTATTTCTGCTGATTAAATTTTTGCATTACTTCAAGTATAAGCGGGAGTTCTCTTTTCTTTTTTAATTGCACCGTAATTGCTTTTTTCCCGATCTCAACATCAGCGCCGTTAAGAACAAATTTATCATACAGGGTTTGTGCTGAAAGATGAGAGTATCGGGCCAGTTCCATCGCAAATAAACGGTAAAGGTTATGGGCGAGGATACTCATGGTGAGATCAAAATCAACTTTAATGACCATGGATGAAGATACCAGGTTGAGGTGAAAGAAATCAATGTGTTCTGAGATTTCTTTTTCGACCAACCACCGACGTGCATATTTTCTGATTATTTGTTCGATCGATAAATCAATATCATTGGTAATAATTATCGCGGGTTTTATTTTTCCATTCCCCGTTATGGTAATTTGTCGTATCTCTTTATCGTAGCCATTGAGCATTACCATTTCATTATATACGTGCAAGGTCCTGTGCTTATTCCCGGCACATTCCACCTTCACGTCTTTCCATCCTTTGGCAGGGAGTTTGGCAATCCGGTCAAGGATCAGTTTACCTCTTCGGCGGATGGTGATAAATTTGATCTTATCCTTATCGAGCTTCTTTAAGTTTTCGTAATTGGTGAACTTACTGTCGAAAACAAGATACCTGAGTTTGTTTTCCTTTTTCGTATTTCCTTCCCGGTAAAAGTCAAGGAACTCAAGCACAACAGCGCTTTCGTCTTTTTGTAATACGTTGGCACTTCCATAATCGATCAGCCCGCTGTCAGGATCATGGGCAAGCACGGCCAGCATACTGCCTAAGGCCTTGCCACGTTTGCCCGACCAGTTGTTCTCCAAATGGCTGTCATCGCCCCAGTAGGGGATTGTGGTAAAATCGAGGTTGGCCGTGTCCTCCAGTAGCCCATACTTCAGCCATAACTGATGAAGCTGCTTTAAGAAGGCCTGGTTCATCTCTGTGGTTACACGATCAGAATACGAAGTGTACCAGGCTGTTTTTGGCAACACATTGAGGCCTGCAAACAATCCCATCCCCCTGTCCATGCACCAGGTATCATCCGAAGAATACCGGCGGCGGTTGGCCAATTTCAGGGCAAGGAAACAAAGTATGGACGAAGCCTTGCTTATAACCGAGGTGCCAGGATAGTTTGATTGGGTTATCACGGTATCTATCTCGTAGCGTTTGATAAGGGCCAAAAACATAAGTATTCCCGCATTGGAACTCTTGAAGGTCTCATGTTCAAAACTCAGGGGAGCAGATTTTTCTGCCTGTATCTGAACCTTGTCCAGTTGCTGTTTGACAAGTTTGGTGCGCCTTGGCAACCGCGAAAAACCATCGGCTGCAATGATATTGTATATATTCTTTTCTGAAAGTGAATGCCCCAGCCCGTCAAGGGCGACTTTGATATCGGGCACCGAATAATACTTCTTACGCATATCAATGATCACCGATTTGGCCCCAAGGGTTTCGGTCGAGGTCTTTCTCCCGGGAGTGTGCTCAACAAAGAATGTGCTGCCAGAAGTACCATCACCAATCTTCTCCCTGAATGAAGATACCAGGGAGGTAAAAGCACGGTAGGTATAACCAAAATGATCAGCTACTTCCTGGGCCGAAAGGTCTTCAACGTAATACATTCGCAGCGCTTCGTATTGTTTGTGTGCCACTGATTTTGGCTTCAAAAAAAAGGATACAAGGTTCATAGTACTGTTTATTATTACCGTGATAAAGATAATATATATTCACTAAATAACAACAGTAACACATGGTGTTTTTATTAACAAATTGACAGAAAGCTGTTTATAACATTAACGATTAATCTACTTACATATTATTAATGCCTTTAATCGCGCTGTGATTTATTATTAGACCGTATGTGAAAATTTATGAATGTATCATTGTCCGCCTTATGTATCTCAATATCAATGCATAACATATAGCGTTTTGAAAAATCCCAAAAGTGAAATACGGTCAATTATTGACGTGAAAATCTGTGATTAATGATGCTGAAATGTTTACTAAATAATACCATTGTGAAAAAAAAGATAACCCTCTTTCTTTTATATTCATTTCTACTCCTTTCAATAATGAACTCCAATGCCCAAACTTGCACATACACAAATGGATTAGGGTTTAGCACTGATATAAGCGGCAATGCCTGGAATACTTGGAGTGCAAATGGTTCAAATGTATGGGATTGGCATTCATATTATGTTGGTGGATATTTACATTATTCTTTTAAAGTTTTAGATTACGCCGGAGGTTTCTGGTGTTCTGGTTCTTGTCGCTTTCAGAATGTTTTTGGAAAAAACCCCACTCATGGATTTGAAAGTTGGGATGTCCTCAACAGCCATAATATCATTTTTCCACAGAATAATATGAATAATCACATATATCAAGTCGACATTCAGTGGAACATAACCGGTTATCATATATCTGTTTTTGATGCAACTGCAGGGACCCAATATTCTGATAATGACTATCCCATTTATGTAAATCAATATACTTATGCTTCCTGGACAAATTCATCTTGCTGGGGTTGGCTTGGTGGTGGCTATTCGTATTCTGATGAAAATGATACCATACACGCTTCACAATGGTCAAATTATATATATGGACAAGAACTCACAGGTACAAGTGGAGGAGGGGGAGATATTCGTACTGATGCACTTCCTGTTATAGACAATTCACAGACACAAATAACCTATCCAAAAATAACTCTTAGTTCCTCTACTATAAATCCGGGGCAAAGCATTACAATAACTGGTTCTGATTTCTTAGTCAATGGAAGTTCAATAATTAGTTTACAAAGTTCTGCCGGATTCAGTGATATATTAAATATAACTACAGGAGGAGGTGGGGGTTTTACTTATGTTTATCCAACAACTAATGCAATGCCTGCAGGGAATTACACAGTTTCTGCAAAAGACAATGTTTCGAAATTAATTACTGCCTTAAAATCTTTAACGCTTAATGCAGTTGCTCCAGGCGGATATCTTGAATTAGTTGATCCGGTAAATTCTTTTGCAATAAATGCAAATCAAATGACTATGCTGGAGTTTAAAGATAAAATGGTACTTGGTTCAGGATATCCAATTATTGGCTCAGAACGCCTGTATAGTTATAAAATTGAACTTTCACCTGATGGTGGCAATAGCTGGGGGGCTCCAATTACCATTACAGGAAGGGAATTAATTAACAAATACATTTTAAAACAGTACTTTTTTTCAATACCGACACCAGGCACAAACTACAAATATAAAATAACGGATAATTATCATCCTGCTTACTTTGTAACAACTCCGGTTTTTATCGTAAATCCAGTTGCATCTGGGAACCTCAATGTCCAATTAAAATGGGATTATAGCTATCCGACAACAGGAATCCCTGTAAATGGTATATGTGCAGATGGTACTGCACGTATTTATTTGAATTTATCAAAAATAAATGCGGGAGTTGGAAGTCCTATCAGCAGTGTTTCGGTATCACTGGATGATGGAGGAGAAAATATCGGAATAACTATATTAGGCAAGGTAATGGTTGCCTCTAATGTTACATCATATAGCACTGAAGCAAATGGAATAACCACTTTAACTGCTACAAACAACACCCCAAATCTCTCAGATTATTTTTTCTGGTACGTAGCTCCTGATGATTTCGCAGGAAATAACACCAATGATGCAAGTAGCAGTTCGAGATATGTGAATGCTACATTTACTGTTACTTACGATGACGCAACTATAGAAACAATTATTCATAAAATAAAAATTGTTCGCCCTCCACTAATGCTTGTTCATGGAATAGGAAGTAATCCTTCAACTTGGGATAATTTCAGAGAAAATCTTTTTGGGACTACTTGGAATTTCAACAACGACTATAAATTTAAAACTGTTGTTCCCATTACAATAGACCCTTCTGCAAAGTTCTCGCTTAATGCATATAACATTGTAAGAGGTTATTCAAGCGATTTTAATAATTCAATTCCCGGTGTTATAAATCAAATGAGATCAAAAGGATATGCATCTGTAAAAGTGGATTATGTCGGACATAGTATGGGT
>CAISJJ010000086.1 GCA_903885595.1 uncultured Bacteroidales bacterium | reverse complement strand
TTCAAGGAATAGTATTTGGCCTTTGTATTTTGAGTCATGGGTATGCAGATGAGGTTTTCTTTATCATAACCCAGCTCCTTTTCCTGCATGAACTTTAACTGGAGGTACATGAAAATGGCCCCCAGCGCAATAAAAATGGAGAGTGAGAATTGAACCACAACGAGGATCTGCCTTAAGCGGCCGTTACGTTTACCCGACACCGTTTCTCCTTTCAGAACCAAGACCGGTTTAAGCGACGATAAATAGAACGCAGGATAAATACCGGCCAGGACCGCAGTTGCCAGCCCGGTCATAATAAAACCGGCAATGAACTTTGCCTGGAAAATGTCGGCTATCGTGAAACTTTTTCCTGATATCGAATTAAAAATGCCGAGCAACAGGCCCACGAGCATGAGAGCAAAAATCAACGCGATCAATACCAGTACGGCTGATTCAATCATAAACTGAAAAACCATGGTCAGCCGGTTTGCCCCCGCCACCTTCCTGATCCCAATCTCCTTTCCCCTCGACGCGGCTTTTGCAATGGCCAGGTTGATGAAGTTGATGCATGCGATGAGCAGTATGAATATGGCAATGGCAACAAATATGTAAATTCTGACGATGGCCCCTTTGCCATCCTCGAACCCGAATGTGGTGTGCAGGCGGAAATCAAGCCAGGGAGCGAGGAAAAACTTTGCATTGGTCTCAGGATTGTGTTCGACGACAATGGCGGTGAGTTTCTTGTTGACGGATTGGATGCCGGCCCCGCGTTCAAGCAGAATAAAGGTAAATATGCTGTTGTTCCCCCACGAATCGCCCGACAAGCCTATCTCCTTCAGGAACGAATATGGGATAATAGCATCAATCCCGATTCTCGACGCATCGGCCGAGCTGAAGACCGAATTTTTCGGGATGTCTCTCATCACCGCGCTTACAGTGAAGGGATACTTGTTTTCGATGGTGATGGTCTTGCCGACCGGGTTGTCATCACCAAAATATTTCTTCGCTAGCTTTTCCGACAGGATGATCGAATGCGGGTCGCGCAATGCAGACCGTGCATCTCCGGATATCAGCGGAAGGGTAAAAACCTTCAGGATCCCTGAGTCGGCAGCTTTAACCTGGGTCTCAAAGAAAACATTATCGCCGATGCGGAACAGCATCCTCGGAAGAAAAGCGATACGGGCCGTTTCCCTGATCTCAGGAATACGTTCTTTCCAAACCGGTGCACAGGGATGGGGTGTCACCGGTACACGAAAACGCTCTCCGGTGTAGAACTGGTCCTGGTGAACCATGTAGATCTGGCCGGCATGCTCATTGAAGTTCTCATAACTCAGTTCATCCATCACCCACATGAGGATCAGCAGAGATGCTGCCATGCCAACAGCCAGTCCGGTAATGTTGATGAAGGTAAATCCTTTTTGCCGCGAGATGTTGCGGAAAATGATTCGGAAAATATTTTTAATCATGGTTGCAAACTATTAATGGATGTTAATTTTGTTTAATTGAGCATAATTATGCCAGAAACAGATCACAAGGTTGCATATCCACCTCATCCCCCAACCCCTTCTCCCCGGGGAGAAGGGGGGTGCCCCCGGCCAGGGACTTCAGCAGTCCCTCTCCTTCAGGAGAGGGATTTAGGGTGAGGTGCTTTACATACAATAACTTATTCCGCATATTTGCATAATCGTGCCCAATCAATTTATTTTATTTCCACCTTATCATTGTTGCCAAACATCGTATAATCGGACACAATGACCTGCTCACCTGGCGCCAGTCCTTCAAGGACTTCATAATATTGCGGGTTTTTCCGTCCTATTTTAATGTTTCTCTTGATGGCGAACTGGCCGCTCCGGTCCAGAACAAATATCCACTGCCCCCCGGTTGTCTGGTAAAAACTTCCCTGCGGGATCTGGATTGCTTCAATGGGTTGGCCCAGCTGAAGTTTGATGAAGTATGACTGGCCGATCCGGATGTTTTCGGGTAGTTTTCCCGTAAAGACCAGGTCTATTTTGAACCGCCCGTTTCGCACCTCGGGGTACACCTTTTTTATCTCCAGCCGAAGGGTGTCGTTCGGCCGCTCGATATAGCCTGTCAACCCGGGCCTGATCCGGTCGATGTAGTGTTCGTCGACGTCGGCCTCTATCTTATAAGATGTGAGTATGTTGATCTGCCCGATCCGGAATCCGCGCGTGATCGATTGCCCGATCTCCACCAGAAGACTGCCGAGCTGACCATCGACGGGCGATTTGACATTCAGGTAATCCTGCTGCTGTTTCACCAGTGCGAGGTTCAGCTGCATGTTTTTCAGGTTTTCGGTGATCTGTTCAATCTGAAGGTTTCTGAATTCGTTATCCTGCTTCTGGCGCAGCATGACAAGCTCGAGGGTTTTGTCGGCAAGCGTATATGCCTCTTCCGAACGTATGAATTCATCACGGGAGATCAGCTCGTCTTTATATAATTCCTGATTCTGCTCCCAGGTTCTCTTCTTCGCAACCAGGTCAAACCTGGCATTAAGCATCTCCCGCTCCAGCGAATGTTTTTCCTGTTCCATCCTGATCCGGACCTCCCGGAGAAAGTTTGACTTCTCGGCCAGCTGTGCCTCGCTGTTTAGAATGTTAAGGTTTAAATCATTGTTGCTTAACTTCACAATGACATCCCCCTTCTTCAGCATGCTGCCCTCTTCGAGAATGATCTCTTCCACCTTCCCGCCTTCATAGGCATCGAGATACACCGTTGAGATGGGAGCGGCCGTACCATCATTGGTAATGTAGTCGTGAAAAACACCTTGAAGAACGGCAGCAATCGTGAGCCGCTCCTTTTCCACCCTTACGGTGCTTGTCCAGTCCCTGAAAATAAAAAAGAGGATGACAGCCAGCATGATTGCACCTCCGGCAATGTATTTCCAGTATTTCTTCCTGATCCACCGTTTCTCTGTGATGATGCGGTCCATGCCGGAGGATGATTGGGTTTCCATAATTTTAAGGTTCATTAAAATCCAAAAGTCAAATGTCAAAATTCAAAATCTTTGCCAATCCCTATTGCCTACTGCCCATTGCCTATTGCCTAATACCTACTTCCCCAGCAGCGAACCCGTCATCAGAAACCGGATATACCGTTCTTTCAGCAGGACCTGCAGCCCGGTGCGCAACACTTCGGTCTTTGCCCTGAACCACTTGTTTTTCTGGATATAGAGTTCAATGATGTTGATGAGTCCTTTGTCCAGTTTTTTTTCAGCGGCGTCATATGCCTTTTTGCTTTTTGCCAGCTGGCTGAGTGAAGATTCATATTCGGCCCGGGCCGACCGCCATTCGGTCAGCGATTTCTCAGCGCCCATCTGCAGTTTGTACGAAACATCCTCATACTGGATCCTGGCCTGCTGGTACTTCAGCTTCGATTTGCTCAGGGATGTGTATTTGGCGAATTTTGAGAAGATGGGGATCTCAATTCCAAGGCTGAGGTATTCATTGGAATTGTTGGCCATCTGGTCGGAAAACGGAATGATCTGGTTGCTGTTGTCGCGGTTGGTTTCGGTATACAAAGAATTCCAGCCGGCATAAAAGTCCAGGCTCGGAGAGAAGGCACCTTTGCTGATCTGAACAGCTTTTTTTGCCGCCTTCAGCTGATTCATTGCATAGGTCAGATCGGGCAGGGCAACAGATGCCGCACGAAAGAGTTCTTCCATTGACAGGGTATCCATGCTGCCCGAAAAAATCGACGGGACCAGGGTGTCAACCACCAGGCTGTCGGCCAGCGGATAATTCATCTGGTATTTCAGGCCCAGGGTAGCCTGTTCGAGCAAATGATACGACTGAACGAGTAAAAAACTGTCGGCTGCCAGGTTCGCCTCGGTTTCAAGCAGGTCGGTGCCCGGTTTCCGGCCAAGTTCCACGAATTTTGTGGTGTAATCGAGCTGGTTGCGCGACAGCTGGTAATTCTCCCATGCAATGGATGACAACCCCTGCTGCAACAGAACATCAAAATAGCTGTTTATGACGGTAAATGCCACCTCGTTCCGGACCTGCTGCAACCTGTTCTTCTCCGCTTCATAATTCAACCGTTGCATGTCAATGGTATTCAACTTCATGAAGCCATTGAAAAGAGCAACTGTCGACCCTGCGCCATACCCGTTGTTGAAGAACTGTACGTCGATGTAAGTGTTGGTAGTCGGGTCAATGCTCCTTCCATAGTTCTGGTTGAAGGTTGACTGCAGCGTGAGTGACGGCAAAAGATCATTCTTTGCCTGCCTGAAATCCGTCTGACGGATCCTGACGCCCAGTTCCTGGGAGTGGACCGAAAAGTTGTTGTCCCAGGCATAATTGATGCACTGGTCGAGGGCCCACGCCTTTTGTGCAACCAGGGTCTGCGTTTCATTAAAACCCATGGTCAGTACCAGCACGATGATCCGAAACCAATTCATAATCAGAGCGCTTGCTGTTGGTGGGCTACTTCTTCGGTCACAATCTGGCCATCGAATAAATTGACGATCCGGTGGGCAAAGGCAGCATCCCGCTGCGAGTGGGTCACCATCACAATGGTGGTTCCCTGTTTGTTCAGATCGGACAAGAGGTTCATGACCTCGATGCCGTTTTTGGAATCCAGGTTCCCGGTCGGCTCATCGGCCAGGATCAGTTGTGGCTGAGGTACAACCGCACGGGCAATGGCCACACGCTGCTGCTGTCCGCCTGACAACTGTTGCGGAAAATGTTTTTTGCGGTGCCCGATCTTCATCCGCTCAAGGATTTCGGTGACCATCTGTTTTCTTTCAGCGCCCGATTTCTTAAGGTAGAGCAGCGGAAGTTCCACGTTCTCAAATACATTGAGTTCGTCGATCAGGTTAAAGCTCTGGAATACGAACTGGATGTTGCCTTTCCGGTACTGCGTGCGTTTGCCCTCCTTGTATTTCGAGACATCGACGCCATTGAAAATATACGCTCCGTCGCTCGGATTGTCGAGCATCCCAAGGATATTCAGCAGGGTCGATTTCCCGCAGCCCGAAGGGCCCATGATGGCAATGAACTCACCCTTTTTTACCTCCATGCTTACGCTGTTCAATGCGGTGGTCTCGATTTCGTCGGTTTTAAACCGTTTTGTGAGATTTACTGTTCTGATCATTGTTGTTGTTTTTGAGTTACATCCATCCTGCCTCAATTTTTATGCCATCTATGTCATATCACAGAATAACAGTAAGTTGTAAAATGACCTGAAAATATTTTGTAAACATACTGAACAGGTATGTGTTAACATTCTGTACATTTGGGGTTGTTTCTACCTCACCCCCTGCCCGGGGGAGGGGTCATTTTAACCTGTTATTATGGAAGTAAAATCAAAAGAGGGAAGGCTGCTTATTGTTGATGACAATAAGAGTGTGCTGAGTGCGCTGCGCATCTTCCTGAAATCCGAATTTCTTGAAGTGATCACACTTTCCAGCCCCAATACGCTGATGCATGAACTGGAGGCCCGCGATATTGATGTCGTGCTGCTGGATATGAATTTCAAGGCAGGTGAAAGTTCCGGTAATGAGGGAATGTACTGGTTGCGTGAGATAAAAAAATCAAGGAAGGACATTGAAGTGGTTATGTTTACGGCCTATGGCGACATAGAAACTGCGGTAAAGGCCACCCATGAAGGCGCTGCCGATTTCATTCTCAAACCCTGGGAAAACGAGAAGCTGCTGGCAACCCTGAATGCCGCGCTGAAACTGAGGAAATCAAACCTTAAAGTGGGAAACCTGATCAGGCGGGAACAGGACCTGAAGACCGAGATGAACAGGGACGACAGGATGATCATTGGTGAATCACCCGCCATGCGAAAAATCCTGGATCTTGTAAAAAAAGTGGCGGGAACCGACGCCAATATCATGATCACCGGTGAAAACGGAACCGGGAAGGAGTTGATCGCCAAGGAAATTCACCGCTTGTCGGATCGGAGCAACGAACTGCTGGTTACGGTCGACCTTGGATCGATGTCGGAGTCATTGTTTGAAAGCGAAATGTTCGGACATACCCGGGGCTCGTTCACCGATGCCCACGAAGACCGCACCGGCAAGATCATGCTGGCCCATAAGGGGACCCTGCTGCTGGATGAAATCGGGAACCTCCCGTTGCAGCTTCAGTCAAAGTTGCTGAATGTTTTGCAAAACAGGGTTGTCGTTCCGGTAGGATCCAACAGGGAATACCCTGTGGATATCCGGCTGATCAGTACCACCAATAAAAACCTGCTGCAGATGATCCGTGAGCAAACCTTCAGGCAGGACCTTCTGTACAGGATCAATACCATCCAGATCGAACTTCCGCCTTTACGGCAGCGCATTGAGGACATTGAGATCCTGGCCAATTTTTTTATAGGCAAATACAGTGTCAAATACAAGAAGAACTGTTTAAAGCTCCAGGACAGGACGATTGATCTTTTAAAAAAATACCAGTGGCCCGGGAACATCAGGGAGTTGCAGCACACCATTGAAAAGGCGGTGATCCTGTGCGATGGCGATTGCCTGTCACCGGGAGACCTGTACCTGAACCAGTCGCATCATGTTCACACTGATGAAACCCTGACCCTGGAGGAGATGGAAAAACAGATGATCCTGAAGGAGCTGAAAATTCAAAGCCAGAGCCTGAGCCTTACTGCCCGCAACCTGGGAATCTCACGGACCACGTTATATAAAAAAATGAAAAAGTATGGGATATAAACGAATAACGCTGAGCACCATCACCAGCATTGCCATCATCGCCCTTTCTGCACTGGCCGCGGGCTACCTGACTGCGTTCCATATGGACCCAAGGTATTTGCTGTTCCTGGTCCCGGTCCCCTTTGCAGCCATTTCCGTCATTCATAATTTCAACCAGTCGAACAGGCAGATCGCTTTCTTTTTCGAGGCTATCAGGAATGAGGACTCTTCGCTGAAGTTCCCGACCTCCATAAGACAGAAGTCACTGCGCCATTTATACCAAAGCCTGAATAGCCTGAACGAAAGGATTAACGAGATCAAGCTTCAGAATGAATACCTTGAAAAATACTACCGGTCTTTTATTCAGCATGCCGGCACCGGGCTGATGGCCATCAACCAGGACAACGAGGTGGAGATCATGAACGACAAGGCTTTTGAATATGCCGGCATTCCGTCCTTTACCCCGCTGCACCTGATACCGCTCAGAAACCCTGACCTGCTGAACTTCCTGGCCACCTTCAATCCGGGTGAATCGAATACTTATAAACGGTCTACAGTTGATTCGCAGATCAACCTGCTGATCCGGACCAAGGAGATCCGTTATGGCGGCAAGATATCCAGGTTGTTTTCCCTCCAGGACATCCGGAATGAGCTCGATGAGAAGGAGCTGGACTCCTGGCAGAAGCTGATAAGGGTGCTCACCCATGAGATCATGAACAGCATTGCGCCCATCGTATCATTAACAGGCACCCTGCAGAAATTTTTCATGGAAAACGGCAACCCGGTCGATCCCGCAAAGATCGATGAAGAGATCGTCGACAATGTGATCCAGGGACTTGACACCATCGGTGAACGCGGCAACGGGCTTGTCAACTTTGTGAACAGCTACCGGGAGCTGACGCGGATCCCGAAACCGGAATTTGAAACCTTCAGGGTGCGTGAATGGCTCGATCACATCGGGCTGCTGCTGCATGAGCGCATGGAAATGCTGCAGATAAAACTGGAAATCAAAATTGACGAGAGGGTCAGGGAGGTCACCGGGGACAAGAAGCTGCTGACGCAGGTCATGATCAACATTGTCAAGAATGCGATGGAGGCGCTCACAGATAGCCCTGAGAACAGGAAGATCAGGATCACGGTTGATGGTTCGAGGCAAAATCATCACAAAATACTCATTTCCAACAATGGCCCGATGATCCCTGCAGAGGCGATTGATAAAGTCTTCATCCCGTTTTTTACGACCAAAGAAAACGGATCCGGGATTGGGTTGAGCCTTTCGCGCCAGATCCTGCGGTTGCACCGGGGCTCCATTCATGCCGAATCATCAGCAGAGGCGACGCGTTTCATAATAACCTTATAGTTTAAGAATGAACAGGGAAACAGCGGTCACAACCATTCCGCATCCGCTCCTTGTCCCTCCTCTCAAAACCTGATCCCCATCGTAATCACGAAATCCTGCCTGGAATAGTCAGCCCAGTAAGAACCATCGGTGAAAACCACCTCGTTGAAAGGCTTTACACCCGGGTCTCCCGTTGTCAGCCAGTTGTATTGCAACCGGATATACGCATCGCTGAACGGTTTGAATTCAAACCCGGCAGAGTAGCCGAAGATCATGAATTGGGTCGTCATGCCCGTATATGAATCGCCGATAAGGATGTTGTCAGGATCGTAGAACATTTCGCCACGTATGGCCAGGGAGAACTTAGGGTAAAGCCAGTACTTCGCCCCGATCAGCCCCGAAGCCATCGACCCGCGCTTAACCAAATTCGTAACCTTGCTCTCCGAGTGCATGAAGGCAAGGTCGGCCTGGGCGATAAGATTCCAGCGGGGCGCCGGGTCCCACCTGGCAAATAAGTTGTTGAAGAAATAATGGCGGTCGAAAGAAGCGCCCTGCGGGGCGGTGTTGCCCAGTGCATTGTTGTAGCTCACCATCAGGTCATCATTCGGTTTGCAGTTAACGTCGATGCCGAACATCACATGGTGGTTTTTCCCGAAAGGCACGGTGAATGGATTGCCCGCCCAGCCAGAGAATTCCCACTTTTCATCCGGGGTGGTGAACGAAAGCGCAGCGCCCAGCAGGGTACTGGGCTCATAGTGGCTGCCCACCGTGCAGGTGCTCAGGAGGTTGTCGACCGGCCGGGACGATTCGACCCCGACCGGACTCTCAAGGTACCCGCAGTCGAACCAGAGTCCTTTGTAAATCCTGAAACCCAGCGACAGTTCATGAAGGTAATTGATCCATTCGGCCGTGGCATTGCCTGCCAGCAACTGCGGCTGATCGCCGAACCGGATGTCGGCGGTGGCCCTCGCCCATCGGTTTTCATATTGAATGTCGAGGTCGAGCATGTTCACCCTCACCTGGTTGATGTACGGCGAATTGCTTTGGAACTCGTATGTATGCGAGGAGGGGATCGTCCCACCGATGTTCCCCACATAATAGACGTCGATGTAAGCCTCAACCGTCAGCCCCTTGATGAGATTCCTTTTTTTCCATTGGTCAGCCTGGTACAACAGCGAGTCGACGGGCTGACACCTCAGTGCGCTTCCATTGAAAAACAGCGTGAACAAACACGCCGCAACCATGATGATGAGAATGATCTTCTTTGCCTGTTCCACAACGTGATTTAGTGGCTCAAAAATAACAAATTGTCAAAGAATGTTGAATTTTACCTCGCACATTACAGAAATGATTAATCGCAATCTTAACAGAACCCCTTCTTCCGGGATGTACAACTGTTATGATTATGCTCAATCAATTACAGAATTCAGGATTATTCTGTACGTTTGATCAGAAAAATTTCAACCCTGCGCTATGGAAAAACTGATCTGCGCCAGAGAGACATCCTTAAAAAGATTGGGGATCTTTGCGCTCCGCGACATCCCCGGAAGGATGAAATTATCTTAACCTTTAAGGGTCCACGCGTGAAGATAGAACGGCTGGATGACTTTCAGCCCGAGGTGGTTGAGCACCTCTTCAATGTTAGGACCGATCAGTACCTCATGGCAAGGGAACCGGAAGTAAGAACAAACCATTTTTATAAAACATTTATATTGTAACTTTTGACAGAAATAACTATCCATTTTACCGATCATTATTGACATGAAGGCTGGTCTTCAATATTTTTGCAGAAATGCTTGTCCTATGAAAAAGACTTTTACCCTGCTTGCACTTTTGCTCGCATTTCATTGTGTTTATCCCCAGGCAGATGAACCTGAAAGGGTTCTCATGAAACCTGCCCTGCTGGTGATCGATGTCCAAAAACAATATCTGCCCCTCATGTCAAAAGAAGACCTGGAGAGGGCCCTCGAAATGATGAACTGGTCCATCTGGCTCTTCAGGCAATATGGATTACCTGTCATACGGGTTTACCACACCAGTGAAAAGTGGGGCCCAAAACCTGGTTCGCCCGGTTTTGAATTCCACGACTCACTGAAAATCGAACAACCGGACCCACAGGTGATCAAAACCTACGCGAGTGCATTCAACAAGACAGAGCTCAACAACATGCTCAAAGAGAAAGGCATCAATGCGCTGTTCCTGTGCGGGCTGAGCTCGGTCGGTTGCGTCCTGGCAACCTATATGGACGCTGGTAACTATGACTACGAGGCTTTTCTCATAAAAGACGCTATCATCGGCCATGATGCCAATTATACCGATCAGGTTGAAACCATCTTTAGTGCCTTGGATCTGAACACGATCAACTACATGTTCAAGATCCGGAAAGAATGAAGATGCGGGCTGCGAATTTAAAGCCTGACCCCCCATCGTGATCACGAAGTTCTGCCTGAAATATTCAACCCCTTGAAATCCGACAATTTTTGCATTTATGAATGTATGATGTCCGAATAATTCTGTAAGTTTGATCAGAAATATTACCAATACTGCGTTATGGAAAAACTGATCTGCGTCAAAGAAGCCCCGTTAAAAGGAAAGGGGATCTTTGCGCTCCGCGACATCCGCAAGGATGAAATAATCTCGACCTTCACGGGGCCCCGTGTCAGGATTGAACGACTCGATGACTTTCCGCCCGAGGTGGTTGATCACCTTTTCAATGTGGGGATCGATGAGTACCTCGTGGCACGGGAACCGGAAGTGAGGACAAACCATTCCTGCGATCCCAATGCCGGAATCGTTCATGATGTCTGCCTCATCGCCATGCGCGACATTCCAAAGGATGAAGAGATCACCTTCGACTATTCGGTGATCATTGCCGACGACTGGGTACTGGAGTGCCGCTGCGGATCGCCGCTGTGCAGGAAGATCATCGGGAAGTACAGGGACCTGCCTTCGGAAATAAAAGAGAAGTACAGGGACTATTCCCCGGAGTGGATCAAAAACAGATGATGGACGATGAAGCGAATTTTCGTCCTGTCATGTTTAATATTGATCATGCCGGGAATAGGCTTTTCCCGGCATGAACCAATGATCACACCGGAGTTTTGGCTTGAAAAACAGCCTGAGTTTTTGCTTGGGTTCCTGTTGATCGTCATTGGTGTTTTAACTGGCCTGGTCTTTCTTCTAAAGCGTAAATCGTCTGAACTGTACCTTCTTTACCTCGCGGTTTTTATTGTCGGATATGGCGCCCGGGTGCTTGCCGATAACGAACTTCTGAGAATATCAGTGGATGTTCCGCAGGATTTTTGGGAATACATCAATGCGACTGCCACCGATATTCTACCCGCCGTCTTCATCCTTTTCCTGCAGTCATTCATCGGCTGGGGCTGGAAACGATCTGTGTTCTGGCTTCTGATGGTTTGGATCGCTTATGGAGTCACTGCAATCGCCATCGGGATATTTACCGGCAGCCCGCATTTTGTCGTGGGATCCATCAATGAAATTTTAGTGATCCTGATAGTCGTGGTGCTGAGTTTCAACAGGTTTCTAGCCCGGAGGAGACCCACACGGGAGGGACGGATCATTGAAATCGGCTTGTTCCTGTTCATTCTTGCAGTTTTGTATAATAACCTTGTTCCCGACGATATTTTCCCCAAAGGAACCACTGTTGAACAAATCGCTTTCCTCATATTTGTGTGCTGCATGATCTATGCCGCCATCCGGCGCAGCACCAATACCGAGCGCGAATACCATGCAATTCTCCATGACCTTGACACTGCCCGGCTGATCCAGCTTGCAATTCTGCCACAAACCTTGCCCGTTTCATCCTCCTGTACAGTTTTCCCAACCTATATTCCCATGACTCAAATCGGTGGCGATTTTTATACTTTTCACCAGGTCGATGATAAACATTTGGGCATTCTGGTTGCTGATATATCCGGTCATGGCATACCTGCGGCGCTGCTGGCCTCCATGATCAAAGTGGCCTTTAACTCCCTTGTCGCCCATGCCGATCGCCCTGCTTTATTGCTCGAATCGGTGAACCAGGCACTCACCGGACAAATGGACAATGAATTTATTACAACTGCGTATCTCTGGTTCAACTTTGCCGATATGACCCTGCATCATGCATCGGCAGGACATCCGGCCCCCATCTTGGTCCGCAATGGAAAAGCAGACGACAAATCATTCATAGCCAAAGGCATCCCGATCGGCATTTATGAGAATACCATCTATAACAATGAAATAATTGAGATCTCGCATGGAGACCGGATCATAATCTATACGGATGGTTTAACCGAAGTATCAAATCCCAGGGGAGAATTATACGGGAAAGAGCGATTGTTGACTGGATTGACAGATAACCGGCATCTTCCGGTGGAAAAAATCTCAGATCATATCATTGGGAAAGTATCAACATGGTCGGGCAGGGGTAAATCAGAAAGCCTGGATGATGATGTCACCGTTATCGTCATCGACGTGAGTTGAGAAACATCATCTGCAATGGGTAGCCCTATGTTGTTCATTTTATTTTGTGTCTTGAACTTTATTATCAACCCTCCATTGGTCGCAAATGCGGTTACTTTCATTCCACAAAATACAGGTTTCGGCTCCATGGTCTAAAAATTCAGCGACGGAATAACCCCATGCCCGTCAGTGTGAAATTGGTGATTTCATAGTAACATCCATCTGTACTTCCATAAAAGCAACCTCAGGCTGGAGCGGTCTTTATTAAAAGGGAAATTATTCAATTAACATCGAGCGACAGCAGTAGTTGCGTTGTGGCGTCTGTTGTTTCCCGTCTCCCGGGCATCAGTCGTAACCTGTAAACTTTTTTCAAGGCTGGTCATATTCTTACAATCACTTTTTTTGCATATTTAAAGTCGCAAATACGTGTCATGTAAGGTGTAACGACAGCATAATTGAACAGACATGAAAAATATTTCCTTTTTTATTTGTTTGCTGTTTTTTAGCATAACAATGTTTGGCCAGGTAGGTATCAGTACCAGCAACAGCACACCAGACAATTCAGCCATGCTGGATGTACAATCCACAAGCAAAGGATTGTTGGTCCCCCGGATGACCCATAATAAAATTTTAGCCATAAACGCTCCGGCCAATGGATTGCTTGTATTTTGCACCACTGATAATAAATTTTATGCATATGTTGCCGATGTCGGTGGGTGGAAGGAAATATTATCCTGCTTTCCCTCTTCTGCCGTAACAGGATCCGGGCAGGCATCTGACACGCTTTCCCCCTGGCTGAAAACGATTTATAATTACAAATGGCATTGGCGTCATATCATTAAGGCACTGAGTTCTCATCCGGACAACTTTTTTGTTATCTGAACAAATGCACCGCTTGAACCTATTCAACAAATGCATCGGAAGCCCGGTTGTCAAAGAAGTTTTGTGCCTGGGCAAAAGATACGCTTGCCATGGGTCTTGATGTTGTTTACGGGGCATTCCCTGCCAATGTCTATGTATTTGATTTCTTTCATAAACTGACCGGAACCAACGGCATGATGCTCTCGATGTATGCGGCTGCCCCAATGGACATTATGCCGGACCTCACTACCTTGATCGTATTGAACCTATCCGAGGTGAATGGGACTTAACGGATGTTTTCGTCGCACGCATCCCGCAAAGTTGTACGTGCAGTCTTTGCAAACACGACATACCTGGAATAATGGGGCAGTTTTCCCATGGTAAGAATTATCGGTAACCGGTTCGGTGTCTTAATACCTGTTTCCATAAAACATTTATTTGCTTAATCCGGAAAATCCTAAAGATCACTACCCAGTTGAAAACTTAGTCCCGCGTCCCGTGTCCCATATGCTCGCCTCCTGATGAAGTTATCAGCTGTTACGGCCTTTTGCGCTTTACCGATAGAAACGCCCTGTTTCCCGGAAGGAGGATCTTTTCGCAGCGGTATGCTTCCGGCAGATCGTTGACGATCGTTCCTTTATTGATCCGGACCAGGAAAGTACAGGAGTCGGCCAATGGTATTTTCAGCCTGACATCGTTTTTCAATTCCGTGAACCATCCCATCGTTTCGAACACATAACGGCAGGTATCACCGGTCGTCCAGTGGCCGCGGAGCTTGCTGTTTGGAAAACCGAAAGCATTGACCCTGTACTCCAGGCGGAATGCTGTATCAGGCACTATCCTCACGGTTGAGTTCCCTAAATCGAACAGGATTGCCCCGGGCCCGATCCGGGCAAACTCTGCGTTGGTCAGGTGGAATTCCTTTGAGGAGATATAGGGCGTTGCGAGCATCAGCCCAATGGTGATAATGGGCAGCAATATTCCCATAGCCAGCGTGATCCGCCTTGCTTTCTTCTTCTGATCCGATGTTGACAGAACTGGGATTTCGATCGGTTTACCTGCCCGGAACAGGGAATACCCGAACAACGCAACCAGCCAGACGAGCAGCCCTGCCCAGAGCACATCGCTCGCAAAATGTCCCCCCGCCATCATCCTTGCAATGCCGATAATAATGCCATAACCGACCCCAACAGCCAGGACAGCATATGCGAGGATCTTTTTCCTGTTCCTCAGAAACAGGAAAGGGATTGCCAGGTAAAATCCCATGGAGCAATGTCCACAGGGGAAACTCTTGCCCTCGTTCGTGGCTCCTTTTTCGCAAACGCACACAAACTTTTCGGCACCTCCGAACTCCGTGATCTCGCGGGGGCGCGGACGTCCCGTATGATCTTTAAGCACCAGGTTTACCAGCAGGCCCGGACCGGTAATCATTGTAAAGATCAGCACCATCGATGCTTTGCGGTAATGAATGTATTTCACATTCCAATAAGAGAGGGTGATCATGATCAGCCCTGCAAATGCAAGGAAGTAACCGGGAAAGATCCCGAAACGGTACATAAAATCCCAGAATGGCCGGTACTGAAGCAGCCAGCCTTTTTCGGGTGAATAAAAATATCGTTGCAGGGCGATATCTGCATCGGTCAGCCGAAACACCAGGGTAACGGTCCCCATGAGCAGCAGGATGATAGAAAAGTCCTTAAACGCCCTGGTTCTTATGATTTTATCGAATTTCATCCCCGATAATTTAAATTTTTAAAGATAGAAATTTTCACTGAAAGGAGGCTTCACTGTAAAACTTCTATTTATTGACTGCAGATTGGGGAGCTCCCTCATCCGCAGTAAAGGGACACTGAAAGGCACGATCCGAAGTGGCCGCCACGCTCCGGGAGAACCGCTCCATCGAGAATTTCAGGATCAACGGACAGGTCGAACGGCTGGAACCCGACAAGATACAGATCACCCCGGCTTCGGTGAAGGCCTATTTCGTTTTTGAGGCGAGGGTTAAGGTAAGCCTCGTGGTGGAATAGAATAGTGAATGAGTATTGCAGGACTACCGGAGGAAGTGATGAACTTCAAACCTTTTGTCCCGCGTCCCGTTTTTTCATACCTTAGCCTCCTTCTCATCCCTTCATTCATAAAAAAAGTCCGACCCCTATGAAAACAAAACTCATTACCATTCTGATTGTAGCAGCGGGATTTGCCGCTCTGAACGATTCTCTTGCCTGTACCATATTCCGTATGAAAGCCAAAGATGGCAACATAACCATTGCCCGCTCGATGGAGTTTGGCGCGAATCTGGGGTATGATCTCATTGTGGTTCCACGGAACCGGCAGTTTTTCAGCCCTTCGCCGGTATCCAGGGCAGGATTGAACTGGACCACAAGGTATGGCTATATGGGTGTTGCCAGCATGGGGATGGATTTCGGCGTGAGCGACGGTATGAACGAAAAAGGGCTCTCGGTGAGTGTGCTCTGGTATGAAAGCGACACGCAGTACCAAACCGTGGCTCCTGCCGACAGCAGCAAAGCGCTTGCCCAGGCGATGTACTCCGACTGGGTGCTGGGCAATTTCAGCACGGTCGACGAGGTGCGGTCGGCAACTTCCGGGATAAAGGTCTTCTTTTATACTGATCCCGCCAAAATGAAAATGGCTGTTACGGTTCACTTCATTGTGTATGATGCGCTGGGTGGCTGTATCGTGATCGAATACGACAAAGGCCAGTGCAACATATACGACAACCCGCTGGGGATCATGACCAATTCCCCTTCATTGCCATGGCATTATACAAACCTGAGGCAATATATCGGACTGGAGAGCACAAACCCCATCCCGGTTAAGGCGGGTGCACTGTCATTCAACCCGACAGGCCACGGAGACGGGATGTTTGGCATTCCCGGAGATTATACACCACCCAGTCGCTTTGTTCGGCTGGCCATGTTCGAAAAATATGTTACCCGCCAGCCCGATGCCCCTTCGAATCTGAATCTATGCCAGCATGTTATAAATACCTTTACGATCCCGTTTGGCATTATTGTCGATAAGGATCCTAGCGGCACTGTCGTCTCCAGTGAATCAACGCAATGGGTTACCTTCAGGGATGTGACGAACCGCATCCTCTATTTTAAAACCTATGAAAATCCAACCTTGCGGAAAATTGATCTAAAAGATGTCGATTTCACCGGGCAGTCGGTTAAACGCATATCCATGTATGGGACCGCTGAGACAATTGTTGACGTAGCAAGGTAATCCTCTTATTGAAAATTTTCGTGAAGCTACTTCGTCACGGCTGTCACATTCCTTCGTCCCGGGTGTCACGACATTTCGTCCCGCGTCCCGATTTTTCGTCCCGCGTCCCGTGTCCCGATTTTTCGTCACGCGTTACGCGTCACGCGTCACGATTTTCGTTCCCGTTCCCTTGTCCCTCCAATTTTAAACCCCACCGGTTCCATCGGCTCACGCCTCTTTTCAATCATTTGCCTGATTGTCTCAAAGATCAGTTGGATATTCTCATCATGTGATGAAACCATACGCTCCAGCTCCTCAATCTTCAATGCAAGATCTCTGTGAGTTTCAAGAAATCTCCTCATCTGGACGAATGCGCGCATGATAGCAATGTTGACTGTGATTGCATTTTTTGAGTTCAGAACACCGGAAAGCATTGCTACTCCTTGTTCTGTGAATGCATAGGATAAGTATTTTGAATGTTCTCCTTTCTTTAAGGTGCCAAATTGGTACCTTAGAGAATGATGTTCCTCCAGTGATAATTCAAACATGAAATCAGCCGGAAATCTAAGTTTGTTCCGTTTAACGGCTCTTTTTAACGATTTTACTTCAACATTGTATAACTGAGCCAAATCAAAGTCAAGAATCACCTTTTCCCCCCTGATGAAATGGATCAAGCCGGAAATATTTTCCGTTTTAATTTGAATCCCTGTTTCCATTATCTTTTTCCTGCTTAATCCTTCAAAACCCAAAAGGGGAACCCCTTGTTGAAAATTTTGTCCCGCGTCCCGCGTCCCGTGTCCCGCTTTTTCGTCCCGCGTCCCGCGTCCCGTGTCCCGCTTTTTCGTCCCGTGTCCCGCGTCCCGTGTCCCGCTTTTTCATACTTTCGCTCAATGAAAAATTCAACCCTGGCAGAATTGAAAACCAAGCAGACCAACGAAGATGCAGGTGAATTTATCAACCAGGATCTCCTTAAAAAACTGATGAAAGAGACCATCGGGTATTTAAAGGCAAAGTACAGGTAATCTTTACCTTTTTTAGCCCGGGAACAGGCATTTGACCATGGAAAGATAAACTTCAGCAAACAATAGGATGAAAACGAATTATAAGAGAAGTAAATCCCTGGGAACGATTTTGATTTTACTTTTTCTGATCACCTCTTGCAGGGAGGTGATGATGGAGGAAAGCGTTCATTCACTGCACATTCAGGAACAGGGGAGCTTTGCCGTGGGTGGGACCGTGATACATAATCCCGGCACATTTGATCCATACGCTCCAACCCCGGCAGGACAGACATTTCATGGCGACCATGCCTGCGTTTTCTACCAGGTCCCGGTAAAAGCCCGCAAATTTCCTTTGGTCTTCTGGCATGGGAAAGGGCAATTCTCCAAAACCTGGGAAACCACCCCCGACGGGCGGGAAGGATTTCAGACTATTTTCCTGCGACGTGGCTTCCCGGTTTATCTCATCGATCAGCCAAGGAGAGGCAATGCCGGTCGCAGTACGGTGGCCTCGACGATCACGCCTGTTCCTGACGAGCAGGAATGGTTCGATACTTTTCGCATTGGTATATGGCCCGAATATTTCCCCGGGGTACAATTTGCAAAAGATCCGGAAACGCTGAACCAATATTTTCGGCAAATGACACCCAACACCGGACCTTTTGATCTGGATGTGATTTCAGATGCCGTTTCCGCACTTTTTAACAAAATCGGGCAGGGAATCCTTGTCACTCACTCGCAATCAGGTGGTCCCGGTTGGCTGACGGCTATAAAAAATCAGCAGGTAAAAGCAGTCGTGGCATATGAACCCGGCAGCAATTTCGTTTTCCCCGAAGGAGAGGTGCCTCCGCCCATACAGAGTTCTGCAGGCCCTCTGACGGCAATCGGCGTACCGATGTCCGATTTTATGAAGCTCACGAAGATCCCGGTCATCCTTTACTACGGGGATAACATCCCCGAACGGCCGGTGGACAATCCGGGCCAGGACGGCTGGCGGGCACGGCTTGAGATGGCCCGGTTGTGGAAGGATAAGGTAAACCGATACGGCGGCGACGTAACCCTGGTCCATTTGCCCGAAATCGGCATCCGTGGAAATACACACTTTCCATTTTCGGATCTGAACAATGTGGAAATCGCGGACCTGTTATCCGGATTTTTGCACGATAAAGGTTTGGACTGATTTTTATCATGTGATGAAACCCTCCGCTAACGTGCTTCAATCTTTAAAGCAAGATCTCTGTGCGTTTCAAGAAGTTTTCTCATTTGAACGAATGCACGCATATTGGCAATGTTGATCGTGATGGCACGTTCAGAGTTTAAGACTGATGATAGCATAGCAACTCCTTGCTCGGTAAATGCAAACGGCAAGTATTTTAAATGCTGGCCCCTCTTTAAGGTCACAAATTGTGACCTTAAAGAATCAGCTTCATTATCAGTTAGTTCAAACAGGAAATCAACAGGAAATCTGACAAGATTCCTCCTGACAACCTGCTTTAAAACCTTTGTTGGCACCTCATAAAGTCTGGCCAAATCCATATCAAGAATCACTTTTTCTCCCCTGATGAAATGGTTTAAGCCGGTTATCTTTTCCGACTGGATTTGCACATCTGTTTCCATAATTCTTTTTCTGCTTAATCAGGAAGGGTCTAAAAGTTGAAACCCTCCCTATGATTTCTTCCTGATTTTTTCCACTGGTTTTTGCTTTCAGTTTAGGCCTGGTGATTTTTTTTCAGCTTGTTGATTCCACTGGTTTTAAGACTAACATTGCTTTTCAAACACAAACAATGGATAAAATGACAGGAATTATTCTAATGGTTTTAGGATCAGTGCTGCTGATTTCAGGAGTGTTCGTTTACAGTTTATCAGCAAGGGATAAAAAACAAATAACAACTGTTCCTGAACCAGCCAGTTTAGTCACAATGGAAAGAAAACCAAATCCTCCGTTTATAGTTGTTAAAAATACATCAGCAGTTTCTCAGGAAAAAAAGGAATATATCGTGGAGAAGAATTCAAACCTGCCTGGCAGTAAAACTAGACTCAAAAATTATGTCTCTCCTGAGAAAAAAGGATATGAATTCGAAAAATACGTCATTCAGAAATTTAATCGAAAGCTGTTTAAGGTTAAAGAATGGGCTGGCGATAAATATGTGAAAGGTATTTATGCAGAAACAACAACAAATCCGGATATGCTTTTCGAATTTACAATGAATGATAAAACAAGGTGTTTTGCTGTCGAATGCAAATGGCGAAACAGAGCGGATAGGGATGGAATACAATTTTCCACGGATGCTCAATTGGAAAGATATAGAAAATATGAAAGAGAAAAAAACACTACTGTTTTCATTGTTCTTGGAATTGCTGGTAAACCTTCGAGCCCGGAACACCTTTACATCATCCCGCTGATGAACATTAATACAACCTTTTTGCGCATGGATGAAATAAAGCAATATGAAAAAAACGTTGAAAAAACTTTCCTCTATGATCATGAAGCCGATATTCTGAGATAGATTACTTTAGGGCTTTTGTGTCTATTACACTCCTGTTTTAAACTACTTGTAACATCGTGTTGCCAAGGTTAAACGAATCCAATATCTTACCTTCATTGCTAACCTGGGTTATTTGGATGCCTCGGACTGATCCTGAAAAATAATCCAATTGCAGCTTCCGATATACAAGTAAAACGTATATTTGTCCTAACAGAAATTCATTCGCAGTTAAACACTCCCCTTCCGTATGAGCGATTTAGAAGAAATAACCAACGTATTGGTCCAATTCCGGAATGATCGTGACTGGGAGCAGTTTCACGATTCTAAGAATCTTGCCACAGCGATTTCCATTGAGGCTGCTGAATTGAATGAACTGTTCCTGTGGAAATCGGTTGAAGAATCAGAAAAGGTCGATAAAAGCCGCCTGAAGGAGGAACTAGCCGACGTTTTTGCATTTGCATTTCTGCTGGCGGAAAAACATGGTTTCAATGTGAAGGAAATCATTCTTGAAAAAATTAGCCATAACGATAAAAAATATCCTGTAGAAAAATCCAGAGGTACCGCGACAAAATACAATGAATTATGAGATTGTTTGCCGGTAATTCCCGTCAATTCATCGATCTGAACCGCCGTAACCAGATGTCGCCCTTGCTTGAAGGAGAGTTCCTGAGGCAGTTGGGAAGAAGGCCATCAACACAGGAGGTTTTCTCATGGACCAATTCATTACTCAGACTCAGCATTCTTTTTGAAGATGCCCAGGTTACAAACCAGGGAATTTTCCTTGAATATCAACTGCCCAGTTATGGGAACCGGATTGACTGCATTGTATGCGGGAAGGACGAAACAAACAAAGACCAGGCTGTCATTATTGAACTGAAACAATGGAGCAAGGTAAAATTGTCAGAATATGACAGCGACCGCGTAGTAACCTGGGTTGCAGGAGGGAATAGAGATGTGTTGCATCCATCGGTTCAGTCATTAAGCTACCGTGACTACCTGGCTATGAACCATACAGCTTTTTACGATGAAACCTCACCGATTGGCCTCCAGTGTTGCTC
>CAISJJ010000085.1 GCA_903885595.1 uncultured Bacteroidales bacterium | reverse complement strand
TTTTTTAGGGTGTCCCAGTGTCGAAGTCAGGAAGAATCTTAATGACTGTTTTTATATTTAATTCAGGGTCAAGATACAACTTTTGCTTATCAAATACATCCCGCAACTCAATGTAGAGGGGGGCTTGAGAGGAAAAAATCGCTTTCTCCTGCACATCTTCTTCAGCATCAAGAATATGTTTACTCTTATTCATGGCGTTTCCTTCCTTCAAATTACGCCATTCCATCCAGAAACGGATGTCAATGATCTCCCTGTCAAGCTCCTTCTCCTTTTTGAAAAGCGCCTTGCGATATCTCCTGGTTTTCAGAATGTAAATTGACTGGCCGGATACCAATAACACGCCGATCACCATAGCAAGGATCATGACCTGCATGTTCTTCTTCTTCCGGGTTATGTCAAGCTGCTGGTTGGCAATGGTCAGATCTTTTTCCTTGACCTGCAGATTAACCACCATTTCGTTCAGCTGCTGCTGCTGCCGTTCGGTGGCAAGCTTCTCCTTTTCATTTATATACATATCCAACGATCGAAAAGCCTCGGCAAAGTTACCTGACCTCCGGCAGGCCACATACATCATACTGTCAAGTTTCATCTTAAGCACAGGATAGGGCTGTTCGCGAAGTAAACTGAGCGCTTTCGTTGCATACCCGATCGCCTCGGTATAATTGGATTCCTTAAGCGCTCCCCGGGCCAGGTTGCTGAATCCCATGGCCAGAAATTGCTTGTTTCCAATCTTTTCAGCAATTTCATTGGCAAGCAACAGATATTTCTTTCGTTCAAAGTCATTTTTCATCAGAAGATAACAATCGGCCATGGTGCCATATATGTAAATAAGGTTATCGTTTTGATGATTTTTTTCAGCCAATACTGCCGCCTGTCGCAAATAGAACAAACAACTGTCTGAATTTTTCAGGTTCAGAAAGGTTAGTCCAAGATTATATTTGCCGGATGAAAAATTGAGGCTGTCATTTAATTTCAGTGTCAGAACATATGCAGCGCGGTAATAGCGCAGCGCCTCGTCAAAGCGCTTGTTTTGCGACAAGATGGTGGCCATCGAGGTAAGGGCATTTCTCGATAGTTTGTCATCCTCGTTGCGTTCGCCATACAACATCATCTTTCGGGTGAAGAACAGGGCGCTGTCGAGACTACCGGCGTTGTTGTAAGCATAAGCCGCTGCTTTCCAGGCATCAACGATCAGGGTTGAATCGGTCGACTTTTTTGAAAGTGAAATGGACACAAGCGCAACGGCAAGGGCCGAATCGATATTTCTAAGCCTCAGTTGTGCGATGCTCAATCTGTTGCAGTAATACAGCCGATGATCAATATCCAGATTCGGACTGTTTTTCAACTTGGCCGATATCAGGGATGCTGCATTGCGGTATTTTGATTGGTTAATCAAACGCTCAACAGCGGTGTCGGATAACGCTTTTTGCACTTCAACAGCCCTTGCAGCCTGTATCCATGTAAAAATCAGCAATATCATTGCAAGGAGATAACTTCGGATGATACCCATGGGCGCAGAGTCTGAATCGGGGCGAAAGTAAGAAAAAAAAACATTTGAATGATTTATCCCGAAAAATCACAGAGGACCCCGGGGATTTTTTCCGGATATCAATTATCTTTCTCCTATAAATCCGGGTTTGATTTTTATTCGTCTGTGTGTCATTCGCAGATTTTCATGTACATTTGTTACTGAATTGTGCATATATTAAGAATTTCTTGTAAAAAGAAGAATTATCTGAAATATTGAACTTTTAAAACAAATTTCCTGGCTTTATTCATTATCATCGGACTATTTTTAATCGAATGAGTCATGCCTTATGTGTCAATGTTTTTCGGTATTATAATCAGAATGTTTTTTAGCGAGCATAATCCGCCTCACTTTCATGCTGAATATCAAGGGTCTGAAGGGGTATTCAACTTCGATGGGGAGATGCTTCAAGGCAATATCAAATCAAATGTTGCTTTAAGACTAATTGCAGAATGGGCTGTTTTACGGAAAACAGAACTTGAGGAAAATTGGAATAATATTGCTAAAAAGGTTGGTATAAATAAAATTGAACCATTACAGTAAGATAAATACCATGAAGACCGTTTACATGCCGCGGGTTATCGATGCAACATATCTGCATGATTACTTTATTCATATTGTTTTTAGTAATGGGAAAGAGGGGAGAATCGATTTAAGTCCCTTTATCGGTCAGGGTGTTTTTGAACCGTTAACAGAAAAAACATATTTTAAAAAACTATTTGTTGATGGCTGGACCATTTCCTGGCCAAATGGTGCTGACATCGCGCCTGAGACGTTATATGATCTGATTGAAAGATCAGGCGATATGGTGAATGAGACTTGAATCATGCCCTGCATGAATGCAATCATCGCCAATTAACAATTCATCCCTTCCTTCTTTGCCAAACTGAAAAGAATTTATTTTGAAAGAAAAATCCCCCTCTTTCGAAAAAAGTACGATTTTGAAAGTTTTGGTTTTATTTTGAAAGAAAAGTTCGCCTCCCGGTCTGAAAAAGTACGATTTTGAAACTTTTGGTATGATTTTGAAATAACCGGAGCCTCCCCTCCGGGAAAAAATTCCGATTTTGAAAATTCAAAGTCTCTTTTTGAAACATCGTTGTCGCGTGGGTGACCGACATTTGCTCCGTTTATAAATGGCCGAAGCCATGAGGTGTTTTAATATTACGATTTCGGGAGATATTTACGGTTCGGGACTCCGTTTCAGCGTCATGCATAAGGCACATGAGCTGAATTTAAAGGGATATGTGCAATATACCTCTACCGGCGATATTTTGATCGAGACCGAGGGTGAGGAGGAAGCTCTTGATCAGTTCTTTGTGTGGTGCCAGACAGGCTCCATATCCCTTCTGGTTTCCGGCATCGTCATAAATGAAACCGAATTGAAAGGATATACATCCTTCGATATCCATCACGGTTTTGAAATGAAAGAATCTACTTTGCCGAAACTTGGCGATAGTGAAGGAACAATCCCATTAATTGACAGAATCTGCCAATTTTTCAATAAAACAATAAACACCCTGAGATTTTTTTAAACAATACACCAATATTAAAAATGACACCATGAAGACCATTTTTACAGTTCTGTTCACGATGACCTTATCAGTTGCTGTTTTTACACACACTGCATACGCCGATGCAATAAAAACGGTAGGCTCTTCCGGCGCCGATTATTCAACCCTGAAAGCCGCGTTTGATGCCATCAACAACGGGACACTAACCGGGGCGATTACCCTGCAGATCGTCAACGGTGGCGACGCACAGGGCACAACGACAGCAATATTAAATGCCAGTGGTGGCTCAGCTAATTACGAATCCGTACTGATTTACCCAACGTCGTCAGGCAGTTATATAAGTTGTCACAACTCCAGTTCAAACACTCCGGCCATTATACTGAACGGAGCTGATAATGTAACCATCGACGGCCGCGTAAACCAAACCGGATCACCGTTGTCGCTTACAATCCGATGCAGCTACAGACAGGCCATTGTCTTCAACAACGGAGCCTGCAACAATGAGATAAAATATTGTATATTAAGAGGTTCCTATGATAACGGATCAGTGGGAGGAGTAATCAATTTTGATAATACCGGTGGCGGCAACAGCAATAACATACTCGAATACAACACAATAACCTCTCAGTTAACCCAGGTTGCCGTGGCGCTGAGATCGGAAGGAGCCATCGGTAACATCAATTCAGATAACATCATCAGGTACAACAACTTTGAAAATCTTATTTCCAATACATCAAGTGAAAAGAATGTACTCGCATTGGTCGATTTTAATACAGACTGGACCATCGAGGGAAACAGTTTTTATCAATCCGCCAATATTGTTCCAACCGGTGATGGCGAGCACCTTATTATCAGCATCGGAAAGCTTGGCGGAACTTACGCCGGGGACTTTATCATAACCGGAAATTACATCGGAG
>CAISJJ010000084.1 GCA_903885595.1 uncultured Bacteroidales bacterium | reverse complement strand
TCAAAGATCGTTGATCAATATTCAATATTCATTCCATGCCCCAGGTTCATACTTCAAAGATCGTTGATCAATATTCTATATTCATTGCATGCCCCAGGTTCATACTTCAAAGATCGTTGATCAATATTCAATATTCATTCCATGCCCCAGGTGCATACTTCAAAGATCGTTGATCAATATTCAATATTCATTCCATGCCCCAGGTTCATACTTCAAAGATCGTTGATCAATATTCAATATTCATTTTTTTGGCTCATACCTCCTCCATGGCGGTTTGCATTAAATAAGATAGTACGGGCATTCCATTCAAAACCATTATGATGAAAGTATTTTGGATCCTTGGAACAGTGTCACTGCTGATTTGGGCCTGTTCCCCGGTAAGAGAGGCCTCAAAAACCTCAGCAAACCTGGTTCACAGCAGCCAGGACAGCACTGAGTACGAAATCCTGATCATTGACAACACCTTTGATCAATGGTACCTTATGAATTATTCCCAGGCAAGGGATAATACCAATGATTATTACCGGAGTATGAACCTGATCGCGGTGGCAAACTGGAACAATTATTACCGCAATGGCCGGTATACCCGGGTGATTGATTCAGAGATTGATTACCATCCTGAAACTGATTACGGCATTGAGGTGAACCGTAAACTTTACTGGTACTTTAAATTCCTTACCACCAACTATGGGATTCGCCTGTTCAGCAATCACGTTGTTTTATAGTGGATTACCTGATCCATTTGAATTAACCCCGGATCAATCGGAATTTCTGTGGGGAAGAGAATTTCGGATTTCACATCTCACATTTCAGATTTCACATCTCACATCCAAAACAACTTATCAACACACCCTTTACTTTTATGCCACAGCCCTGATTAACCATAAAAAGTATGGACACAATGGAAAATCAGGACAAATCAAAATTTAACGACCATCTGCGTGAAAGAACCATTCAGATGGCAGCAAAACTTTATTGGCTATTGAAAGATAGAAAGGTTTCCTGGATCATCACGCCCTGGCGTGAATCAGATCATTCGGAGTTCATCATCCGTGGCTGCAAATTTCCGGGCTGCAACCCGTGCACGCTCCGATGCAGCGTTTAACCCCCGGTCTTACCCGGAATGCTATCTTTTATATCCTGGTGTAAAAATAATTAGACTGATTTAATATCATTATCATTTTTGGTATTTCGACAGTCGGGTAATAATTCGTTTTGGTATTTACCCGTCCCCTCTACCGTCCCCCTAAAATGCAAAAAACGCCGTAAACATTTAGCCTACAGCGTTTTATGATTGTGTTTTTGTGCCCGGAACAGGACCTTTGATCTCAATCCCGCAACTTGCTCGAAATCTTCGCTCTAGCCCTACTCTACTGGGCTTTTGCAACTTTTCACAAAGTTAACTAAGGTACAACTAAAACCATCAAAGTTGCCTCCTGTTGATAACTGGATGCACTCCTGCATGCACCTTTTTCTTCTTTATAAAGTACCTTTGTTTTGATTAATTTTTGACACATGGCAACGGTAAATTTTATCCTCAAAAACCCAAATGGGAAAAAAGAAACACCGGTAATTATGGTGTTCGCCTTCGGGAAAGAACATATCAAAATTCAAATGGGCCAAAAATTCCACCCCAAATTATGGGACAAGTCAAAGTCAATGCGAAAAGTACCCAAGAATAACGATAATGATGATATAACAAACTTCAATAATCGCTTGGATAGTATCAGAATATCCATCCTCTCTTGTTATAACGAACATCTGGTTCAAAATAATGCGCTATACATCGACCGGATAAAGAAAGATTTTAAAGCCATTGTCCGTCCAACTGGAAAGATCTCTAAGGAGATCATTTGCAACCAACATGGTCCTCGCCGGACTGCCACGGGACGTCGTGATGGGATTAACTGATCACTCTACGGAGAAATCCTTTAACAAGTATATTAAAATGAGCCGCGAGCAAAATGCTGACAGGGTCGCTGATCATCCTGTCTTTATAGGAAGATCGTTTCTCCATGCTGTAAATGAATGACAACAGAGAATTATAATGATTCGCAAATCTAAAATCAGGAAAATTTGGTTTGTACGTATTTTATCCGTACATTTGTAGAAAAATAAATCAATCATGACAACGATGAGAAAAGAAAAGGCAAGGTTTGATACCAGGCTGCCTCAGGAGCAAAAAAACTTCTTTGAAAGAGCAGCTATCGTTGGGGGTTATCGAAATTTAACAGACTTTGTGATATTGACGGTACAGGAGAAAGCCAAAGAAATTATCGAAGAAAGAGAGCAAATCATTGCTTCTCAAAGAGATAGCAAAATATTTTTTGAAGCCATCTCAAAACCGGCTAAACCGAATAAAGCCCTGATCTCTGCAGCAAAAGAATATAAATCGCTCACTTCCAAATGAGTCATCTTACAGAGATATTACATTCAACGCATAAAAAAACTGATTTTTCTTGCGGAAAGGATATTCTTGACAATTATTTCATCCATCAGGCCAGTCAGGATGTTAAGAGAAAATTGTCAGCCTGTTTCGTAAAGGTAGATTCTGAAACAGATCTTATTCAAGGGTATTACACATTGGCAAATAGCAGTATTTCCTTGCACCTGGTACCCGTTGAATTACAAAAAAAACTCCCGAAATCATACACTTCCCTGCCCGCAACGTTACTGGGCCGATTGGCTATTGACCATAGGTATCAAGGCAAAGGAATTGGAAAACTATTATTGATTGATGCACTGTACAGGAGCTACGAAAATTCAAACCACATGGGATCATTTGCCGTGGTTGTTGACCCATTAGATATAGAGGCTGAGAATTTCTATCTCAAATATGGGTTTATTAAATTACCCGACAGCGGTAAAATGTTTTTGGCAATGAAAACCTTGAAGGATCTTTTTTAATGTGCCGGTTTTTTGTCATCATCGACATGTTCCAAATCTTTTGACTGAGTATAAATACCTGATCATCAACAAATTTTAAAAGTTCCACGAGTGGTACATGGCGCGGTTTTAAACAAAAATTCAAAAAAAGGTTCCCCGAACCCTGAGGATGACGGCTGGTTATGTGCCGTAGTTATTGGCCTACACTAATTTTTAGATGCGGTAATTCTATTTGTAATTTTACATGAGCCTGTAATGCACCAAATACCCTCATCAATGTGTCAATAGTAACATTGCTTGCATTACTTTCAATTCTTGAAATTTGAGCCTTTTGAACGCCGATGAGTTTACCTAGATCTTCTTGCGTCAATTTACGCTCTTGACGTGTCAGTTTTATTGCTTTTCCGATCAAGTCCATTTGCAACTCATATTCAAATCGATCCCGGTCGGGAGTGCCGATTTTTCCAATTAGATTATCTTGAACTTCGTCTAATGTGTAGGTTTTCATCTCTTTTTCTTTTTAGATTTTTCTTTATCCTCAAAATATTTCATCTTTAGTTGTTTTGCTTTTTGAATTTCATTTTCCGGAACATTGCTACGCTTTTTTATAAATCCGTGAGTCGCCACTACCAGGGTGTTTGCTGAATCAGTTTTGTCCCAAAAGGCAAGTAAGCGATATTTCAACCCTTGGTAAAGTGTTCTGAATTCCCAAATTTCGTCTTTAAGCTTTGAGAACAGTTCAGGATCTTGTTCAATCTGAGCCTTACGAATATTGAATAAGATTTTTTCGTGATGCTTTTTATCAAGGTTTCTAAGAAATTCAAATGCCTCTTCCAAAAACTCGATGTTAAAAAGCTTATCCATCCTTTCCTTTTATGTCAGGCAAAGATACAATATGTTTCGTTATATGTAAACTGTCTTGTGAAAAGATTTATTTAACTATAACACATAAATTCTATTTTTCGGCAGTAAATTAATTTTACTGCCATTTTATAGTTTTTATATATTTGCACAATAATTCTATATCCATCGCATCAGTAAAGTTAAATATCGACAAATTAAATTCATATTTCAGAGAAAGAGAATTCTTTGAAAGCCATGATTTATATAAGTTTTACAGCTATCAGGAACCTGAAGTAACCGCAACAACCATCAATTGGCGCATTTACAACCTGGTTCAAATGGGTGTTTTAAACCGGATCGGCCGCGGAAAATTTACATTGGAAGGCTGTCGCTATTTTATTCCGGAATTGTCCACAGGAATAAATTTATTAAGCAGGAAACTTCATAAGCAATACCCTTACCTTAAAGTTTGCATCTGGAGCACTTCTGTTATCAATGAATTCATGCTTCATCAACCTGGCAGCTTTTTCATCTTAATTGAAGTTGATGGTGTTGCAGTTGAATCCGTTTTTTATTTTCTAAAAGAGAATAAATATCAGCCATTTCTTGATCCTGATGTCGACATGATAAACAAGTATGCAAGCGACAAGAAAGATGCCCTCATTGTCAAATCTTTAGTTTCAGAATCTCCTTGCCAAAATATCCAGGGCGTAAAAACAGTTACAATCGAAAAGATGCTGGTCGACATATACTGTGATGAAAACATATTTGCTGCGCAGCAAGGATCAGAAATGAGTCATATTTTCAAAGAAGCATTGGAAAAATATTCTGTAAATGAGAACCGTATGCTGCGTTATGCCGCACGAAGAAACAAAAAGAATGCATTTGATGATTATTTGAGTAAAGTATCTAAATATCGGCAGTAAAGTTTCTTTATTGCCGTTTTATAGTTTCAGATATGCCATACCAAAGATCATGTGAGACGCTTGAAGGTAAGACCCTGAAGGATCCCCTTTTTTATGAAATGGGGAGTTCTGTTCTAAAAAACAAACTGGGGATAACAGTTCTGGTTATCCATCCTTGGATTTAAATATATTTAGAAAAGATAATTACCCTCAATACATAGAAGCATTGAATAAAGGAGATGAATAGGATTATTCTGGAATGATCGAAATTATTGGGCAATTGTTGCCAGCTTCTTGAGAGCTTCCTTTTTAATATGTGTTTCTGTTTTTTTATCAAACCTTATCCCTTCGATCTTCGCAGAAGCAATTGCATTGCTGAAAATAGCATCGAAAGATGGTTTATTAACTGGCTTGGTTTTCATAATACAAATCTAGCAAATATTTTTCACATTTCATAGCGTTCACGTCTAAACGAACTCCCAAACTTTTACTTGAAGACATTGAGGAATCGGCAGAAAAGACTCTTAAATACATTAAAGATTTGTCATTTGATGAGTTTTCTAAAGGTAATAAGACCAATTGGTAACCTCAGATTTAAGTCCTTTAGAATCTCTGATTCCCTGAGTGCCCCCGTATTTTTCGATCAGCAATTCATGAATGGCAACGACCAACTCCACCTTGATCATTTTGCGAGTTTTTCAAGTAATTCCTGATCCTCCTTGAATATCCGCTTGAGGTCACTTAAAGCTTCAATGTCCTGTTTTGATTTCTTCTCAATGTTCCTCAGATACGATAAAATATCATCCAGCAGATTTTCAGGAACCTCTTGAATCACACGATCGATCTCTTTTCTGAGGTCTTTGGTTGTCATAATCAATGCTTTAATGCAAAGGAATTAAAAATCGCATTTTTCCTTTGGAATCAATCGAAATAGTAACATGTATTTGTATTTTGAACACTGATATATCGTAATATCCGGGTTAGATATTAAATTATCAAGTTCCAATATAGCATTAACCGGTGGCCATCTTTGCTGAGTCTTTCCAAAGGTAAGGAGGCATTGGTTCATTTAATTCCCATGTGATGTTCATTGGTTTCGCTCCTGAATATTCGACTATTTTACCATTCCCGAGAAAGACATAAGACATCGTTATTGAAAATTCATCCTTATTCCTCTCCCTTACAAAAAGCAGAATGTTTTTCCCTAACCTCTTATGGTTTATGTAAGATAACCCTTTCCCAACATCAGGCCGGGTGGCATTTTGCGTTTGCCAATGAAATAAAGTATCGCTTATGGCAAAATCTTGGTAAAGTGTTGTCGGAGAGAAATCGCACTCAGATTTTATTAAATCAATGAAGAGTAACTCTGAATTTAATTGTTTATTTTCGGCAACACCTTCTCTGTTTGAGGACTTCTTTTCGAAAGTATTAAACCCAAAGGCAGTGAGTATTTGTTCTCTTGTATATCGACTATGAACCTTTAAAGGTTGTTCGTATGAGAGATGAATTTTCTTCTCTAGATGATCAACCTGATCAGTCAGGACCCCTAAGACTTCAATTATTTCATCTATAAGAATATTGTTTTTCCCGATAGCTCCAATACTTGCTTCAAGAGAGTTGAAATTACCAGGTTCCTGCCATATATCATAATGTAGCATTAGGCACATCATTTTCTCTTCCTCATTAAAATCTCTTAAATCAATATGGAAATCTTTTTTTGCCAGAGAAATGATAAAATCAAAGTACGACGATGAACTCATTGATAACCATTTCTTACTAATGGCTCGAGTAATTTCTTCTTCATTAATTGTCGAATAATCATCATGTTGGTCTGCGAAAACCAATAGCCTTTTCCAGTTCCCTTTTTTGTAGATATGTTTCAGGGGTATGTGGTAAAAGGAAGTAAAGTTTTTTAATGTCAAAGGCATTGTGGTTTGATGCCTGAAATTCCGGATTTTATAAAGAACCTGGTTTCTGCTGAAATTAGTGGCATTGCGAATATTTTCCAGAATGAATTCTTTAGCTTTCTTTTCAAGGACGATTGTACAACCTAGCGGAAGATGTGGAAAGTCGTCCTCAATTTCTTTTTGAGTTGATGTAGTTGTCTTTCCAATTAATGCTCTGAACTTACCTTCAAAATCGTATTCAGGTCGGGAATTTCCAACGAAATCCAGAACTGTCAGACATTCTTTGTTTTCTGCTAGTCTCAAACCTCTGCCGAGTTGTTGAAGAAAAACAGTTAAACTTTCTGTTGGTCGTAGAAATAAAACCGTGTCAATATCAGGGATGTCAATACCTTCATTAAAAATATCTACTGCAAAAAGGTAGTTAATCTCCTTGGAAGTAAATTTTCTTCTTAGTTCTTCTCTGAACTCGTTTCTTGAACTTACTAAATAATCAGCTTTTAAGCCTGCCAATCTAAATTTCTCTGCCATATATTGAGCATGTTCCTGTGTTACGCAGAAACAGAGTGCTCTGACATCATTTTTGTCTCGTAGATATTTGTCGAGATTTGAAATTACTTCCCTAACTCTCCTGTCATTTTCGGTATATATCCTTGTTAGTTCACTGGGAAGATATCTTCCATTTTGCCATTGTACATGAGATAAATCAACACTGTCGGTAACACCGAAATATTGAAACGGACACAACAATTTTCTATTCAATGCTTCTGGCAACCTGATTTCGGCAGCAATTGTGTCCGAAAAATCTTTAAGAATGTCCTCCCCATCCATTCTTTCCGGCGTGGCTGTTAAACCCAATAGTATTTGGGGATTGAAATGATTTAATATCGGCCGATAGCTTGATGCTGCAATATGATGAACCTCGTCAATGATTATAAAGTCGTAGAATGATTCTGATAGTGTTAACGTATCTAATCTGGTATTCAATGTTTGTACAGAAGCAAATACACAATCGTATTTTTCTGGTTCAATTCCGTCTACCCATAATTCACCAAAATTGTTGTCTCTTAAAATGCCTTGAAATGTTGCTTGTGCTTGCTGCAATATTTCTTTTCGATGGGCAACAAATAAGAGCTTTGCATTCGAGAGAGTTTTTCTGAAGTACTTGAAATCAAATGCTGAAACGACGGTTTTCCCCGTTCCAGTGGCAGCTACAATCAGGTTTCTAAATCGATGATGAACTGATCTTTCAGTTTCAAGTTTCTCTAATATCTCTTGCTGAAAAGGGAATGGTTTGATGTCAAAGTAAGAAGCCGGGTTATTTGTTTCATGAATCCTTTCCTTTTTTAGGGCACATCTTAATTTTTCAGTATGCTGAGTTTTATCAAACATCGCAAATTCTTTATCCTGCCAGTATGTTTCAAAGGTCTTCTGAAATTTATCAATAATATGGCCGACCTCTTTCGTTGTTACTTTTAAATTCCATTCCAACCCATTTGTTAATGCTGATCGCGAAATGTTTGATGAGCCTATGTAGCCGGTATGGAAACCTGTGTTTCGGAAAAATAAATATGCTTTTGCATGCAATCTTTCATTGTCTGTATTGTATGATACTTTTATTTCAGTGTTCTTCAATGTAGCCAGATATTCGACTGCTTTTAGATCTGTGGCCCCCATATATGAAGTGGTTATCACTTTTAATTTCCCACCTCTTTCTGTGAATTCATTCAGCTCCTTTTCGAAAATTCTTATGCCTGTCCACTTAATAAAAGACACAAGGAAGCTTATTTTGTCCGAAGAGAGGATTTCCTTCTTGATTTCGCTTTCAAGTGAAATTCCGGCATTATTTCCAGTAAATAATTCACTCTGTGATAATCTCGTGTATGGAGTAATCTCTTTCAAATGTTTTTCAAAATCAGAAAACCTTGCATCAACTTTCGAAAATATCGCTTTAAGAATCCTTGCCTGGGTATCGATTAGATCATCATCAAATTCTTCATCATTAAGTTCCTGCTGTAAAAGAATAATAAGCTTATTTGATAAAAGGATTTGCCTTTCAACGCTATCTTCGCCTGTGAGCAGATTCAAAGCAATATTTATAACATCAGAAAGATAAACTGATAACACTCTAGCGGCCTCACTTTTATCAATTTCAGCTTCTTTAATGTAGTATTCGTTCCTGCTTAATGCGTTTAACTTAGACGCAACCAGTTTGTTAATGAGTTGTTCGTATATGCCTTGTTGCTTCATAAGTCAACTTTTAAAAACTCGTTTAAAACAGGAATATCAGCTGGCGCCCAATCCAGAAATTTTAATTCAGCCTTTGTAAGCCACTTATAATCCTTATGTTCAGTCAATGTGATTTCTCCGGAAAGATATTTTGCTATAAATGGGATCAAGTTGATTTTTAGTTCAAGATAATCAAAGGGTTGGTTGGTTAATTTTTTAAGTATTTCAATGTCAATATTTAACTCTTCCTTAATTTCCCGTAAAACACATTCCTGGCCAGATTCATTAGCATCAATTTTCCCTCCGGGGAATTCCCATTTTAAAGGCAAGTTCATTTCTTCGCTTCGCTGAGTCGCCAAAACCTTACCATCTTTAATAACAATAGCACATGTCACATCAATTCTCATTTTTTCCTTTTGATAGATTCTCGATAAAATAATTGAAAGCTCTGCTAATGGTGAAAATTTCCTTTTCGGTTTGCCCGAATCCTTGTTATCCCATAATCTTTGTCGTATTAGTATTCTTTCTTTCCGGGAATAACGCCCCTGATCCCGCCATGGGGACGTTCCACATCACCATGGTATCTGGGAATAAGGTGAATATGGACGTGGGAAATTGTTTGTCCCGCAGCCTGAAGATTATTGATGCCGATGTTGAAACCGTCAGGCCTGAACTTTTCATCAACGACATGCTTTGCCAGGTTCACAAGCTCCCAGCAACTGGTTTGCTCCATTGTCGATAAATTAAAATAGTCATCACAGTGTCTCTTAGGAATAATAAGAACATGTCCGGGATTCACCGGATAACGGTCAAATATTGCGAATGCCCTGTCTGATTCAGCGATTATGGTTCCGATCCATTCAGGCTTGCAAAACGGGCAAAATCCGGAATCCGCCATTACTCCATTTGATTCATTTTCCATTTTTCAAATTTTCCATTCCTCATAACCACGTTCGGAGATCAGGTACTGGCAGTTTTTTTGCAGCTTTTCCAATGCTGCCGCTTTCCAATCTCCGGCATCAATATTTCCAAGAAGTGAGAACTTCATTTCCCGGTGGAACCTTTCATGAAAAAATTCATCATTGAGGTGCCAATAGTAAAAGATCATTTCCTTTCTTTTTTCAATAAGTTCAACAGAAGGAATTTTGTCCTTTTTCCGGTTGTTGATAACCGGATGTGTGGGAAGGAGATTCCACAAGTCATTATTTCTCCAGACCGAGAATGGGATCACATGATCCACATGATAGTCGTTCAAAGGCCGGCCAGTCCAGACGCATGGCAATTTACCATCTTTATTCAGAGCCTTACGATAGATTTGCTTTGACTCCAATGTATCGCGCTCCGTGACCGGGCTTTTCAACACATTAGTGATGACATTTTCAATTGTCAGGTTTTTCCGTGATGCATTCACTGAGAATTCAGCCCATTTGAAGAGAATGGAGTCCTGCCCATTGATGAAACTTCCCAGGAGCTTGAATGCATTGTAATACTCGATCGGGATGGAGAAGGATCCGAAGTTGTATATCAGGAAATCAATATCAATTCTAGGTGGATTAAATGACGCATGGGGTTTTTCATATGAAAAGATTGAATAAAAGCCATTGTTTAGGGAATAACCGATATGCTTCATCGGCATTCCGGTAATCGTTTTATACAATTGCCTGGCCAATGCCTTGAAATCAGGGCATAACGACGGGGGAATGCCTTTGTTCCTGAGATCATTGTAAAATGCTGAAAAACCATTTGACCCATTGTAAGCGAGGATTAATTTCCTGAACTGGCTGTTAAAGGCAAGCGATGACTCTCCATGGATCTGGGGAATATCCGATTCAATGATCGGGTAATAATAGACCAGCCATTTTTCAATCAAAAGACCTGTCGGGATGCTGGCTTTTTCGTCGGTTAGAAATATATAGGGAGAATTGTCCTGGATTATGTCAATCACTCCCCGAAGTAATGCAAACTTGTATGTTGTCGCTTTGCTGTCGCGTTCAATTATTTTATTGATGTTGGAAAATATACGGTCGAACATAACACAAAAATAACACTTTCCATGAGTTCCTGAGAGGAAGATTTAATACAGATTTCGGACTCCATGCCGACATTTCTGAAATTTCGAACTAAATACGATAATTTAAATAAGATGATAATCTATTAGGATTCTGATTCTAATAACTGAAGAATCCGAACCATACTCAGGGAGTCCATTTCACAATATTTCAAAAGGCTGTCTTTTTTCTCTGAAATTGATTCAGGATCAGTATCATAATATAGACTTTCATAGGTAAGACTGGCCGTCCCCCCTTCCTGGATATTAAGGTCAGAATAGGACAAATCAGCTACGAGTGCTGGCAGAACTGTTTTAAGAGAATAAGAACCTTTCATCTCAGGCATGTAAAGGTGCTTCCTTCTGAACGGGACCATCAGATCAGCAAACCGGTCAAATAACGTCTCGATCCGAGTGGCATATTCCGGGAAATCACGGGCGATCTCCTTCAACCGTGTTATTTCGAAGGCCTGATTCCAGACTATAATGCTCCCACTCTCCCCTATCCGTGAAAGTAAGGCTTGGATAAATTCCGGTCTTGGATCCTCCGGTGGTGTCCCAAGAAATTCATAATGCATCAAATCGCTTGCCTTTTCGACATCTCTCTGGCGTTTTTTTTCGCTACTTCGCAACCTCGCTATCTCGCTACTTGCCTGTACATGCAAGGAATACTGGAAGGGTATCTGCTGGTAAGGACGGCTTTCGTCATACCTGGGAACTGCAAACTGTATTGTTTCAAAATCCAAATAATAGAGCGGAAATTCAAGGTCGGCCAGAAATTCATCCAGGGCATCCTGGTTACGGTTGGCCTTTCTCGCCTCCCCCTCCTCTTCTGCCACAGTCAGGCTTTGTCTGCAGAAATCCAGGAAATCACAGGAGAAAGGTTTTTTGCATTGAGGCCCCATCGCAATATCAGGTATCATGCCTGTTTTAAGCATTTCCTGAAGTGAAAGCAGCGCTACAGGGATATCTTTCTGCATCGGCAGTATCCTGTCGGTCATGGGTTCAATCGTGAACAATTGATGAAGATCCAGTTCTCCGTGCCGTACATATTGGTTGTTGACATGCACCAGCGAAATCCGCTTCAGGGGCAGCCCCGACCGGGTGATCACATAGTACTGGAAAGCAACATCCTTAACCTGGTAATCTTTGACTTGTGTTGAAGCCTTCACCTCGTAAGCAGCCCAACCATCAGCCTCTTTCACGAGGATATCCATGTAGCATAAGGTCTCACCATCACTGAAGGCGGCTTCGTAAATCACAGGTTGACCGCCATCAATCAAGGCTGCAGTATAGGCCACCGCCTCCTGAACTTTCTCATATTCCCCCCGGCTGGCATCCACCCCGCCCGGAAATAATTGTTGCGCCAGTAACCCAACATTGTGTCCGTTGTCGAATATCTGTTGTTGCGACTCGCTGATCTCATCCCGTTCTTCAGGCAGGTAAAAATGAAGCCAGAGAGACTTCGGGCATTGCATGCCACGGATAAAGCTTGATTTTGAGATCATGCGAATTGTATTCTTTTCAAAGTTAACATTTTGCTTCAACCGGCTTTAAATCTTCGTTAAAAAACAAAGGTAACCTTCGGCCACGCCAATCTGTGACATAGTTTAAACAAGATAATAACGAGGATGTCTTTTCAGATAAATCGTAATATTGCATATCGCAATATGCAATATTTTACAAAACATGAAGCAATTTCAATATAGCATGAAACCACAGGATGTGGTAATTTTGCTGAAAATAATCGCGTTGGGTACCGATAACTGGC
>CAISJJ010000083.1 GCA_903885595.1 uncultured Bacteroidales bacterium | reverse complement strand
GGGTTCAGGTATGAGAGAGGTTTAACCTTTCAGAGATCCAAAACTTAATGATCGACTGCCTGGTCACTCCCAGCCGCTCTGCCTCCTGGTCAAGTTCCCTGACCATCCAAGCAGGAAAATCAACTTCAAAATCAATCCCATGTTTGTCCTTGTTGGAAGAACTCTTTTTAGGGTCAAAATCAAATTCCATAGCGTCACAGGATAGCTAATGCTTGCCTGAACAGACGACAGACGATGGACGACGGACGACGGTCTTCGGTCATGAAACCTGCAACTTTGAACATTTAAGAACAGTATATTCAATCATTAAAAACGAAAATAGGAGATAGTAACAGTATTTACAGTTATTATCAAAATGATTTGCCTATCTTTACCGGGTAGAAATTAAGCATGACAGGTATGGACTGGAACAGCATAAGCAACGCGCAGGTAGTAATGGAGATTGGCAACAGACTGAAAAAGGAGCGCATTAATAAAAGACTGACACAGAAGCAATTAGCAGGGAAAGCAGGAGTGAGCATGTTTACCGTGGCACAAATAGAAAAGGGTCATTCGGTGTCGGTCAATATGCTGGTCGCGGTTATGCGGGTTTTGCGTCTGCTCCCAAATCTGGAATTGTTGCTGCCTGATCAACCGGTAAGTCCGGTGGCATTATTAAAACAGTCGCAGAAAGAGACGAAACGTGTGCGTCAAAAAAAATGAATAGACCGTGGATACAGTTTTAAAAGTCACTTTATGGGGAAGCGATGTGGCTGCTCTGTTTTGGGACAGGCAGCGTGAAACGGCCGTATTGGAGTTTTTCGATTCGTTTACCCGGGCTGGTCTGGATTTAGCGCCCCTGGTTATGCCTTTGGCTGACTTGCAGCGGGGTGAGCGTATTTTTTCTTTTCCGGCCCTTAGCCTTAAAACCTATCAGGGCCTTCCGGGCCTGATTGCGGATTCGCTGCCCGATGATTACGGAAATTCAGTCATCGACGAATGGTTTTCACGAAGAGGTTTTTCAGAGCAGATAACTCCGCTCGACAGATTGATGTATATTGGCAAAAGAGGCATGGGGGCGTTGGAGTATGAGCCGGTTATCGACGAGCCTTTGCTGAACGAGTCATCCCGTATCGAAATTGCCGAACTGACAGAGATGGCAGCAAGTATCTTACACGAACGGGAAAGTTTCAAGGCAACGCTGAGCGAAAACAAAAAAGCGCTGATCGATGTGTTGAAAGTAGGCACCTCGGCCGGCGGAGCAAAGCCTAAGGCCATCATTGCATACAACGAAACCACAAATGAACTGCGTTCGGGTCAGGTGAAAGCGCCTCCCGGATACACATATTGGCTGCTGAAATTTGACGGGGTGGAGGGTGTTAAGTTCAAAGACAATCCCGAAGGCATCGGCCGGATTGAATATGCCTACCATAAAATGGCATTGGATTGTGGAATTCAAATGAGCGAATGCCGGTTGTGGCATGAAGGCCCGAAAGCTCATTTTATGACCAAAAGATTCGATCGCGACGAATCGGGAAAGAAATTGCACGTCCAGACACTTTGCGGTCTGGCTCATTTCGACCGGGACAACCGCTATTCGTATGAACAGCTTTTCCAGGTGATGCGCCGGCTTTATTTGCCCCACGCCGATATGGAGCAAATGTATCGCCGGATGGTTTTTAATGTGGTGGCACGCAATCATGACGACCATACAAAAAACCATGCTTTCGTGATGGATAAACTGGGGCGCTGGTCGTTAGCCCCTGCCTACGATTTATGCTATACCTATTCACCATCAGGAACCTGGACACGCTACCATCAACTCTCCCTGAACGGGAAACGTGAGACCTTCAACCATGATGACTTAATGGCTGTTGCCCCTGATGCGGACATTCGCAATCCGCGGGAAATTATCGAACAGGTTTCACAAATTGTGTCACAGTGGGAACACTATGCTGCGGCTGTTGAAGTGCCGGAAAGTTTTGTCAGTCAGATATCGGAAAATTTAATTTTATTTTAAAGATGATTTTGAGCAGGCAGACGAAAATGAAATTTTCCCTATTCGCTAATCGCCTATGTCTGATCCCTTAATAATTAACACGATACTCTTGAGTCTAAAAATTCTTTCAGTCGTTGGCGCGCCCTTTGTATCCAACGACCTCCTCTACGCGGCCACCCTGGCCGGGCAAGTGGCTTTGGTGTATCAGTTGGGGGTTGCGATTGGAATCATGGGAGCATTGGTGGCGGTATACTTCTATTTAAAAGGTAACTGACGACTGACGACGGGCGACGGGCGACGGGCGACGGGCGACGGGCGACGGGCGACGGACGACTGACGACGGACGACGGGCGACGGTCCTCCGTCATCGGTCCTCCGTCATCGGTCCTTTATTGCAATTCGTAATTTGTACTTCTTCCTCCTGCCTCTTCCTTTTGTAATATATTTTTGCTTATCAAATCGTTAATATCACGTATTGCTGTATCCTTTGAGCATTTAGCAATTTTTGCCCATTTAGAGGAGGTGAGCTTCCCCTCAAATCCGTCAAAAACTTTGTTCAGCAACTTCTTCTGCCGTTCGTTGATTGGGGTATTTGCATGTTTATTCCAAAAATCAGCTTTAAACAAAACACGATTCAAAACGGTATCGGTCGATTTTAATGCATTCATCAAACAACGTAAAAACCATTGAATCCATTCAGTTATATCAAGGTTGCCTTTTTGTGTTCTTTCAAGTATTTCATAGTATTGTTTCCTGTCAAGCCCGATTTGGGCCGACATACTATAAAACCGTTGTGTGCTTTTGTCTGATTGTGCCAGCAGCATGTCCGTCAGGGCCCTGGCGATCCGGCCATTCCCATCGTCGAAAGGGTGAATGGTCACAAACCATACATGAGCTACGGCAGCTTTTATGACCAGATCAATGTCCTCTTTTTTATTAAACCAATCGAGGAAACGATTCATTTCGGTTTCAAGCAAAAATGATTCAGGGGCTGCCGGGAATAAAGCGGCATGCCAATCAAAAAGTCTTTCCGAAGTCAATGGTCTGAAACAATGATGGGTGGCATCAATCATCATCTCAACCATGCCATCCACATTTCTGTCCGACTCAACTGAACCTGCTATTACCATTCCCAGTCTTCTTGCAATCGAAGAACGGACCTGGACAGGATTTAATATTTCACCTTCAATTTCTGTTGATTTTAATACATCAAGGGTCAATGTTTCAAGTGTTGCCTCATTTTTTAGTTCAAATCCCAATGATTCCATTCTCCCAAACAGCCGGCCTTGTAAATTTCTCACTTCGCTTAACAAGTTGACAAACTCATCAGTTCGCCATGAAAATTCAGGCCAATGGTCCAGTTGATGTATAAATGCGTTCATTCGTTGCACATTTTGCAGCAAATATACATCTTATTCGTTGCATTTAAAAATTATCATTGCAATATTTGCGTCAGGAAGTCCTTCAATTTCCCGCTTTTCATTCTGTTGGCCAACCTCCCAGGAAACCTGAACCGGAGCGAAGCGGAGCTCGGCGGAGCCAAATCGTAAATCGTAAATCGTAAATCGTAAATCCTCACCACCCTTTCAGCCTTATTTCCCTGCAACCCTCATGCACTTCTTCAAAGATGAGGGCAGCCGTTTTCAAGGGGAAACCGGTTTGTTCGGCAACCTTGAAAATATCCTGCCTGGCCGGATCGCCGCTTCCCGCAATGGTGGTGCTGTGAAATCCGTTGAATCCGGCGCTTTTCACCAGGTCATAAGCAGGGCTGAGTTGCCATCGCCCGTCGCCAAACAGAAATGAAAAGTTTTTAGCATGATCGTCGCGGTTACCTGCCAGTACGTTGAAGATCATTTGCCTGAACACCTGCGAAACCTCGTTGATATCGCAGGTAAGTGCCATCGCAGCCTTCATCAGTTCGGTATAGTCGAGCGAAGGATACCTGAAGCTGGCATACAGCAGTCCGCTGGCCGAATGGACATGAATCTTTCTGCCATCCTTTCGATCAAACCGTTTAACGCCAAAATATTTACCTTCGAATAACCTGGTTGGCGGTATGATGATGCCGCATTTGCGAGCAACAAGCGAATAGCGGTATTCCAGCTCCCCGATACCGGCGGGATCGGTTGAGGCAGGAAATTTAACGAGCCAGTCCTCCCCGTCGAGATGAACAAGTACCTTGGGGCGGGCTCCTCCCGATGATTCCCCTTTTTGAATCAACAATTCAAGGTTGTTGCAGTATTCATCATGGAGAATCTTTGAGGCTTCACCTGCAAGAAAGCCAAGGTCGGTGTTGTCGGGCTGCTTACCGGGACCCAGGTCAGGTTCGTACACCAGGGCGCTCATGCCATTAAGTCCAACAAGCGCCAGCCGGTCCAGCGGGGTAAGCACAGCCGGTAAAATTCCTTTTTTTTGCAACCAGCGGTCAATCAGCAACGTTCCCCATCCATCGGGCAAACTGTCGCTGAAAACCCCGAACAAGCCGTTGAAAGGATCATGGCGGGCAGTGAACAAACCCGGCTGAAGCGGCAGGTAAAAAGGGGAGATGGAAAAGCCATGATCGAGCCAGGCGCTATCGTACTCAAAAAGGCAGCGCCGGTCAGTTCCAAAGGCCAATCTTCCGACCGGGTTATTGTTCAGGCTTACCCGGATAACGGCCGTATTTTTAAAGCTTTTTCCTTCCACGCTGTCTTTTTATCTCCTGTTGGTACTTTAATACATCATCGAGCCGCTTAGCCGGAGGAGGGGGGAAAAGTTTGTCGAATCCTTCGGCACACTGCAGCGCCACTGCGATCATCAGCAGATGTTTTAGTGAGATTTCATGGAGGTTTTCAAAGCGTTTGAGGGTGCCAAGCGATACTCCCGATTTATTGGCCAGGTCCTGTTGTGTCAGGCCGGCTGCCAGCCTTCGCTCCCGTGCCTTGCCCGCTATCATTGTTGCGAGGGCCTTTGGATTGAACGCATCTAAAAAATTAATCTTATCAGATAACATGTTAGCTCTTGTTTTAAAATATGTTATTTAACAGATAAAATATGAGCTGGAATGCAAAGGTATGAAAAAAGGTGACAAGGTAACAGGGTAACAGGGTAACAGGGTGAAAAACGTGACGAAAACGTGACACGCGTAACGAAAGAACGTGACAGGAACCGTGACACGCGTGACGAAATAACGTGACAAAAAAATCGTAAATGGCTCCGCTTCGCTCCGGTTCGTATATCGTAAATCGAAAATCGTAAATCCTCACCACCCTTTCAGCCTGATTTCCTCGCAACCTTCGCGCACTTCATCAAAAATCAGGGCAGCCGTTTTCAAGGGGAAACCGGTTTGTTCTGCCACCTTGAAAAAATCCTGTTTGGCCGGATCGCCGCTTCCCGCGATGGTCGTGCTGTGAAATCCGTTGAATCCGGCACTTTTCACAAGGTCGCATTTCAGTCATCAACAGGATATTGGAATAAAATTGTTAACCAGTTTCAAAGAGAATTTACTTTCAATTACCAAAATGGTAACATTTTTATTATCTTTGTCAGAATTATTGAAAAATCAATGAGGGTAATTGCTAAAAAGGTACTTCGGGAATTTTGGGAGAGACAAACTGATGCAGAGGAACAACTTAAGACATGGTATAAAGAAGCTTCAAAAGCCATCTGGTTTTCTCCAAATGATATCAAATCTGAGTATTCAAAAGCAAGTATATTAAAAAGCGGGAGAGTAGTTTTCAATCTATGTGGTAAAAAATACCGGTTAATCGTAAGGATAAACTATACACGAAGTTGGGTTTTTATCAGATTTATTGGTACACATGCAGAATATGATAAAATAGATGCAGATAATATTTAAATGATATGGATGTAAAAGTTATAAAGACCGACGAAGAATATAATCAGGCGCTGAAGAGGCTTGAATGCATTTTTGATGCCCCGCAAGATACACCTGCCGGCGATGAGGCGGAACTATTGGGAGTATTGATTGAAAAATATGAAGATGAGCATTATCCAATTGAAGCGCCGGACCCGATTGAAGCAATTAAATTTCGAATGGAGCAGATGAATATGGATAACCAGGATTTAGCGGAGGTGATAGGATATAAAAGCAGAGTTTCTGAGATTTTTAATCGAAAAAGGAAGTTGACGCTTAAAATGATAAGAAATCTTCATGACAAGTTGAAGATACCATACGAATCCTTGATTTCTGATTATAAATAAGCCATCAGATCCATCACGGTACAAGGCTCTATCCCGTTGAAATAAATTCGGGTCAGACTCTTATTTGTTGTTATTACAAACGTAATTATTATATTTGCAATAATTACGAAAGCAATAATTCCATGTCCCTGAAGAATCCATTTGTAATAAGCGGTTATGTGTCGCCCTATTATTTTTGCGACAGGGAGGAGGAGACCAAAAACCTTATCCGCTATGTGACCAACGGTCGCAATGTAGCCCTTATCTCAACACGCAGGATGGGGAAAACCGGGCTGATCAGGCACTGTTTTCAGTCGAAGGAGATCAGGGATCGTTACCACACCTTTTTCATCGATATTTATTCAACAGGCAGTTTGCGGGAGTTTGTTTTTGCGCTGGGGAAAGAAATTTTCGAGGAGTTGAAACCCAAGGGAAGCAAATTGCTCGATCAGTTCTTTTCTGTGATAACCTCGCTGCGGGCCGGGTTCCGGTTGAACCGGGATACAGGGGAACCGTCGTTCGAGATGGGGCTGGGCGATATACGCGAGGCCGGCGCTACGCTGGATGAGATATTCCGTTACCTGGAGCAGGCCGGTAAGCCGTGTATCATTGCGATAGATGAGTTTCAGCAGATTGAACATTATGCTGAACCAAATGTAGAAGCAGTGTTGAGGTCATTGATCCAGAAATGTAAAAACACCTGGTTTATTTTTGCCGGAAGTCAGCGCCATATCATGTCGGGCCTGTTTCAAAGTCCGGCCAGGCCTTTCTATCAAAGTGTCGGCATGATGCAACTTGGCTGCATCTCTCCCGATGCCTACCGGAATTTTGTGACCATGCACTTTGAAACCAACCACCGTGAGATAGATGCAGCCATAATCGACAAAGTGTATGATAAATTTGATGGCCACACCTGGTACCTGCAGATTATTTTCAATGAACTGTTCTCCCTGACCATACCGGGAGATAAGTGCGGATTGACCATGCTTGACGAGGCATTGACAAACCTTATCTCGGCCCAGGAGTTTACCTGCCAGGAAATATTATCCCGTTTACCCGAAAAGCAGAAAGAAATCCTGATCGCCATCGCCAAAGAGGGAAAAGCGGTTGGCGTTACCTCAGCCGATTTTGTGAAAAAATACAATCTTCAAACACCCAGCTCAGTTCAGTCGGCGGTTCGGTATTTACTCGAAAAGGACCTGGTAACGCAGGAAAATAATGTATTTTCCGTGTATGACCGGTTTTTCGGAATCTGGATAAAGCAGAATTTTTAAAAAATCGTGACGGGAAAAACGTGACACGCGTGACGAAATAACGTGACAAAAAAAATCGTAAATCGTCATTTGTCACTTGTCACTTGTCACTCGTCATTCGTCATTCGTCATTCGTCACTCGTCATTCGTAACTTTTAACATTATTCTGCCCATGGCCCTAAAAATATCAAAAAAGTATTTATATTTGTGGTTGTAACCCTAAAAAGTAGTTGATGATCAGACGAGATTCCTTTCTCAACCAGCTTATCAGCTTTATGGATAAGCCTTTTATCAAGGTCATAACAGGCATCAGGCGGAGTGGTAAATCAACCTTGCTCCTGTTGCTTAAAGATGAATTACTGCGAAAAGGAATCGGTGAAGAAAACATTGTTCACATCAACTTTGAAAGTTTTGAATTCTCCGACATCGATGATTCCGGGAAACTATACAAATTTATCAAGGCTAAAATGGATGGGAAACAGCGGTGTTATATCCTGCTTGATGAGATCCAGCAGGTGCGATCGTGGGAGAAGGCGGTTGATGCGTTTTTGGTTGATTTCAATGCAGATATCTATATCACCGGCTCCAATTCCTACCTGTTGTCGGGGGAGCTTGCGACCTACCTGGCCGGACGCTATGTTGAGATTCACATGCAAACACTTTCATTTGCAGAACATCTGCAATTCAAAGCGGAGCGAACCAACCAGGAGGTCCCGGATATTCATCGTGAATTTGAACATTTTTTGCGGCTTGGCGGATTCCCGGTGCTGCATACCGGCGATTATACGTATGAAACAGCCTATAAAGTGGTATTTGATATCTATTCATCGGCCATCCTGCGTGATACAGTTCAGCGGTTTAACATCCGGGATGTTGAGCTCCTGGAGCGTGTTGTAAAATTTGTGTTTGATAATGTCGGAAATAAATTTTCAGCGAAAAACATTGCGGATTATTTTAAAAGCCAGCAACGAAAAATCGACCTCAACACTGTGTATAACTACCTGAATGCGCTTGAAGGTGCATTTATCATTTACAGGATACCACGGTATGATATAAAGGGGAGAGAGATCCTCAAGACCTTCGAAAAATATTACACTGCCGACCAGTCGCTGCTGTACGCCGTGATGGGATATAAGGACCGGCTTATTTCGGGGGTATTGGAAAACATGGTGATGCTTGAACTTAAACGAAGGGGATATCGTGTATTCGTTGGAAAATCGGATGAAAAAGAGATTGATTTCATTGCCGAAATGAAAGAAAAGAAAGTTTACATACAGGTTGCGTATAAAATGGCGGAGCAAACTACGATCGACCGTGAGTTTGCCCCGTTGCTTGACGTGAGGGATCACCATCCCAAATATGTGGTAACAATGGATGAAACCTGGCATGATAACATCGAAGGAATTCAGCACAGGCATATCGCCGATTTTTTGCTTATGAAGGAATATTAGCCTGCAACATGTCAATCGTAAATCACTCATCTTTCGTCACTCGTCATCTGATTATCTACCCGGCCCATAGTTTATCATGAAATAGCTGCCATGGCATCACCAAAATGTCTCCGATTTTGCGGGGCGATTGAACCTTTTCTTATATACACACAAACTATGAAGAGGTGGAAATCAAAACCCCCGACGGCATGATCATCATGATGTCCGTTTGGAAATGGGCGCTTGCTTGGCAAGCTCCAGGGCTATCATGATTTTTACAATCCTGCTCTCGGCCATCGCCTGGTTTTTCCTGGCGCTCTATTACAGTTTGCGGCATTGGGGAACATTTGAAATTGGAGGCATCACGCAGCATTACAAACGGATTGCCCGGAAGCAGGCCGGCTACGGATCGAAGATCTGGCTGTCGGAGATGGTCGCCTTTTTCATCGAGCCCCTCACCAAAATACTCATCTCCCATTTTATCGGCATCCGCGAGGTGGGCTTTTTCGACATCGCCCTAAAGGTGAAGGCTCAGTTCCAGTGGCACAGCGCGACATCGAAACCTGGTTTGGGAGTGGGAATTGGGGCAGCAGGTTTTTGGTGAGGGTGTTTGTGAGAAGCGTGACTGAAAGAACATGACACACGGGACGAAAAAACGTGACAAAAAAATCGTAAATCGTAAATCGTCACTTTGGTGTCAAATACCGGTTAATCGTAAGGATAAACTATGCACGAAGTTGGGTTTTTATCAGATTTATTGGTATACATGCAGAATATGATAAAATAGATGCAGATAAAATTATTTTAGTTTACTTTCTCCTATAAATCTGATTTTGATTTTTATTCGTCCGTGTGTCAATACCAGATTTTCATGTAACTTTGAATTCAATTAACAGGTCAATTATGGCACAATATATTTTTGAGGGAAAATATCAAAACATATCATCAGTTGTGAAGGTCAAACTTTTGCTGTTTCATTTTGAGGATGAAAAGAAGGTTCATTTCATCTATTCCCCTCATTTGGATTTGACCGGATACGATAAGAACTTCGAAGGAGCAAGGAAATCATTCGAAATAGTATTTGAAGATTTTGTTGACTACACGCTTAAAAAGAAATCACTGGGTAAAGTGCTTACCGAATTGGGTTGGAAACTGAAAGGATCGGCTCAAAAACCAAAAAAAGTCATAGCGCCAAGTATTACGTCAGTAATAAAGGACAATGAATTTGTATCTGAGATATTCGACAAATATCCTGTCAATACATATCACCAGGAAGTTGGATTACCATGTTTCGTCTAAATTCAGATTGGAATGTCAACCCGGAAATTGTCAAACATTCCAGTAAATGAATTCCGCAAATTTCTTGAAAGCCAGGGTTTAAATATCATTAGAGACGGCAAGGGCAGGGGAGGTCATGAGAAATGGTCAAAATCGGGCATAGACAGGCCGGTCACAATACAAACACACATTGACCCTGTTCCTGAATTTATTGTAAAACAAGTGTTGCGCCATTTAAAAATAGATAAAAAAACCTTCTTTGAAGAATTTGAAAAGCTTTAGGCATTGCGCTTCTTCAAATTTTGGATATTTGCTTTTATCAGGATATTTAAAACAAAGACTTTAAAATATCATGTATAATAGAAAGCAGATTTTTGAAGGAGCAGGAAATGAAACGCTCTTTTTCTGGGGTGCCAGACAAACCGGTCAGCGCTCCCACCGTGAAAGAGTATTTTCAGATCCTTGAAGATACCTTAACCGGTCGATTCCTCCCTTCTTTTCAAAACCGCCCTAAACGCCGGGTGATTTTGGCACCGAAATTTTATTATTTCGACCTGGGTATTGCCAATTTTCTGCTGAAACGGGGAAAAATAGAAATGGGCAGCGATAACATGGGAAATGCCTTCGAGCACTTCATATACCAGGAAATATATGCCCATAGCAACTATTCCGGACTTGAATATCCATTATATTACTGGCGCACGGCCTCACAAATTGAAGTTGATTTTATTCTGGCAGACCATGAAGTGGCTATTGAAGTAAAATCAACCAAAAATGCTACCCCACGACATGCAAAAGGTTTGTTGAGTTTTGCAGAAGAGTACTTGGTGAAAAAACTGATTCTCGTAACCAACGACCCTTTTCCACGGCAAATGGGTGCCGTTATGGTGTTGCCCTGGAATCTTTTTTTACAAAAACTGTGGGAACAGGAAATCATCGCCTGAGTTGTTGATCCTGTCACTGGACCAGGCCGGCATATTGTACGGGTGCCTGCTGGTTTCCAACCTGTTTTTGCTGGTAGGACAGTCGTTCAGCGCCATCCTGTCGGCCCTGCAGAAGATCTACATCAACAACCTGCTGCAGATGGTGTACAATTTTATCGGCATCCGCGAGGTGGGGTTTTTCGAAATCGCCCTCAAGGTGAAGGCGCAGTTCCAGGGGCTCATCACCCGGCTGATTTTTTTTATTGTAACCAGGGTTATCGTAACGGGGGTTGCGATAAATGATTTATCTTTGTAAAAAGATTTAGTCGAAATGAAATTCTATGACCGCGAAAATGAACTATCGCTCTTAGCTGAAACCCGGGAGTTGTCGGAGCATTCGGCCAGGATGACGGTGATCGTTGGCCGGCGCCGGGTTGGTAAAACCAGCCTGGCAAAAAAAGCTTTTGAAGGCAAGCCATTCCTCTATTTTTTTGTGGCACGAAAAACAGAATCGCTGCTTTGCCAGGAGTTTACTGAAGAAATTGAACTTGGTTTGAAGAGGCGTGTTCCGGGAGAATTCAGAACGTTTATCAAGCTCTTTGAATCCCTCCTGATCATGTCACAATCGGAGCCATTTACGCTGATTCTTGATGAATTCCAGGAGTTTTATCAAATCAATGATAGCGTTTACAGCGAAATGCAAAATCTTTGGGACCGGTATAAATCAACCTCAAAGATGAACCTGATCCTGAGTGGGTCAGTATATTCGCTCATGAAGAAGATCTTTGAAAATGCCAAAGAACCCTTATTCGGAAGGGCGAATGAACGGATCCATTTACAACCTTTCTCAGTTGAGGTGATCAATGCGATTGTAACTGATCATCGTCCCGGCTGCAAGCCTGGCGACCTGCTGGCATTCTATATGCTTACGGGAGGCGTGGCAAAATATGTCGAACTGTTTGCCGATAAAAGCAGGTTCACCCTCAAACTGATGCTCGATGAGATATTCCGGGAGAACTCACTGTTACTTGAGGAGGGGAAAAACCTGCTGATAGAGGAGTTTGGTAAAGAGTATACAACCTATTTCTCTATTTTGTCATTGATTGCATCCGCAAAAACCTCGAGAAGCGACATAGAATCAATTCTGGAGAAAAATATAGGCGGATATCTTGATCGCCTTGAAAATGATTATCAAATCATCCGAAGCATCAGGCCGCTCCTTTCAAAACCCAACGGGAGGGTTCAGAAATACCTGATTGAGGATAATTTCCTGGGTTTCTGGTTCAGGTTCATATATAAACACAGCAGCGCCATCGAAATTGGAAACTTTGCTTATGTAAGATCCATTGTTGAACGTGATTTCAATACATTCAGCGGACTTTATCTTGAGAAGTATTTCCGTGCAAAAATTGCCTTGTCGGGAAAATATTCGCAGGTTGGTCAGTACTGGGAAAAACGGAACCAGAATGAACTGGATATTGTGGCCATCAACGACCTCGAAAAAACAGCCCTGATCGCGGAGGTTAAACTCAATAAAAACAAAATCAGTATCGATCAGTTGAAATTTAAGTCCACGGGATTAATAAACAAATTACCCGGATACAAAATAGCGTATGCCGGGTTTTCGCCCGAAGATATGTTTTGAGAAAGGTGACGAAAAAAACGTGACACGCGTGAGGAAGGAACATGACGGAAAAACGTGACAAGGTAACAGGGTGACAGGGTGATAGGGTGATGATTTTAGGCTGTCAGGTGATGTT
>CAISJJ010000082.1 GCA_903885595.1 uncultured Bacteroidales bacterium | reverse complement strand
TATTCGAAGTGCCGGCCCCTTCATGTCAGGTTAACGGTATTGTCATCAAAAATAACGCCTCGCTCCTTTCTGCCGGAACCGAAAAAATGCTTGTCGATATTGCAAAAAAATCCTTAATAGGCAAAGCCCAGTCCCGGCCCGACCTTGTAAAGCAGGTTATTCAAAAGATGAAACAGGAGGGAATAAAAAACACACTGGAAAAGGTACTCACTAAGCTCGATACCCCGATCCCACTGGGCTACAGTTGTGCCGGAACTGTGATGGAAATTGGAAATAATATTTCAAGTTTATCGATAGGGGATAGGGTGGCCTGTGGGGGAGCCGGGTTTGCAAACCACAGTGAAAACAATTATATACCAAAAAACCTTTTTGTAAAGATTCCCGATCCAGTTGAGGATATTGAGGCTGCATTCGTAACGGTAGGCGCCATTGCACTTCAGGGGGTAAGGCAAACCAGCCCGACACTCGGGGAAAACATCGTGGTCATTGGCCTCGGTCTTCTGGGGCAGTTGACGGTTCAGTTGCTCAAAGCCAACGGATGCCGGGTGCTTGGGGTGGACCTGGATCAATATAAACTTGATCTTGCCATAAAACTTGGAGCCGACCGGGTTTGCCATTCATCTGAAATCCGTCTTGCTTGCGCTGACTTTACACACGGTCATGGTGCCGATGCTGTCATCATTGCAGCTTCTGCAAAGTCTGATCAACTTATATATGATGCGGGGGAGATCTCCCGTATGAAAGGTCGTGTTGTGATTGTAGGCCTGGTAGGGATGAACATTCCGCGTGATATCTACTATAAGAAAGAACTTGAAGTCAAGCTTTCCATGGCTTATGGTCCGGGCCGTTATGACCCTCAATACGAAGAACACGGTATCGATTACCCATTCCCCTATGTGCGCTGGACAGAGCAGCGCAATTTCGGCGCCTTCCTGCAATTGGTTGAACAGCGAAAAGTGACCCCAAGGGAACTGATCACACATACATTTGACTTCAATGACGCACTAAAGGCATATGATCTTATCGGCGGGGAGTCCAAAGAAAATTACCTCGGAATTGTACTCAATTACAACCAGGATAACAATGAGTTAAAACCTTCAAGGGTAATCACCCTCTCTCCGGAGACGACCACAAAGACTGATGAAATCAACCTGGGCCTCATCGGCGCAGGCAACTTCGCATCAGCCATCACCCTGCCCAATCTGAAAAAGAACAATGCCTATCATTTCACCGGCCTTTGCGATAATTCAACTGTCATTGCCCACTCCACAGGGAAAAAATATGGATTCCGTTTCATCACCTCCGACCCCGATGAACTCCTGAAATCACCCGATATCAATACGGTCATCATCAATACCCGCCACAGCACCCACGCCGGATTAGTCATAAAAGCTTTACAGGAAAACAAGCATGTTTTTGTCGAAAAGCCACTCTGCATCAACGAAGACGAACTTGAAGAAATACGTGAAGCTGTTAACTCGTCATTCGTCACTCGTCATTCGTCACTCGTCATTTCAGTAGGTTTTAACCGCCGCTTCTCCCCCCTGATCCAAAAAATGAAATCAGCCCTCGGCTCTTCGCCCTGCGCCCTAAGCTATAGGATCAACGCCGGAGTTATCCCCCTGAATTCCTGGATCCAGGATTCGTTGATCGGGGGAGGCCGTATTGTTGGAGAGGTATGCCATTTCATTGATACCTGTTCTTTCCTCACCGGGAGTATGGTTAAAAGTGTGATGGCTTCCGTGGTAAGGAAAGACGACCAATCCATTCCTGACGAGGATAATGTGAGTATCCTGCT
>CAISJJ010000081.1 GCA_903885595.1 uncultured Bacteroidales bacterium | reverse complement strand
GTTGAAGAGAAAGACCTTGGCAAAGGCGGGAAATTCGAGGGCTATGAAGGACATGATGAGTTTGAGATCATCGGTAACGCCCTGGTCCGGACTATTCCGTTGAAAGCGGCCAGGCCGGCTCAAAGGAAGATCTGGTACCAGATGAAGGCAGGGGAAGCCGGTTATCTCTTATACATTAAGAAGTCAACTGATTTATAATAGCTTCTTCGTAATGGCCGGATTGTTTTTTGTGATCTTTTATGAAGCCTGCTTTTCCCTGGTTATTTTTTTTGCGGCAGCCAGCCCCACAGCACATTGATTATCTTCCATTCGCCATTGAATTTTGCCAGTTCGCAATAGTCGAAGAAGCCATACTTTGTATTCACGGTCTTTGCCAGGGCATAGTCTCCGCTAACATCATAAATGTGAACATCCAGTCTGAAGGGCTTATCAGGCTCCAGGTCCTTGCCCCTGACCCCTTCTTTATTCCCTTTTGTGGCTATCAATAACAGAGAGGCGCTCATATTATTGGTATAACACACACCTTCCTTATCCTGCCCAACTGTTCGTTTGACCAGTTCGGGTGATACTCCCCTGGCAACCCGGTCGGCATCGCCGGTGGCCCAACCTTCGACATAGTCGCGGCAGGCTTTTTCAATGGCCGTGCTATCCTGTTTTGTTTGTGCCTTGAGATGTGTTCCGCTGAAAACATAAGCAACCAGAATTAGAATCCCAAAATTTTTCATAATACAATGTATTTAATGAGTAATTATTTTGCCCGAAATGTTTTAATAAAATTCAGTACTGGTTTCAGACCCACAAGCATGCATTTGCCTGTGGCACTGTAAAGACAGATCATTCCATCTGCAAAAATGGTCGTTCCTCCCCATTCGGTTCCGGTTGGAATTATATCAATTGAATCGCCAGTCTTTATATCCAGACAAACCAGGTTTTTTGTGGGTTGCAACCAGGTAATCTCCTGCCTTTACGATACCCACTATGGAATTGAGAATGTTTTATTTTTTGCCTTCAATTCCTTAAGCATCGTCTTCGCTTTTTCATTTTCCGGATCTAATTCAACAGATCTTTCGTAGTTTCTAATTGCTAAATCATCCTGACCATCTTTCATATATGCTTCACCCAGGCTGTCAAACACATTTCCCGAGTCAGGGAAAGCAATCGTATTGAGCTTAAAAAGCTTAATGGCATCTTTGGTTTTTCCATTATGTAAAAAGCGGTATCCAAGCAAATTCATTTCCTGCTCACGAAACAATATGGTGTTTGGTTCAAACTGGTGCGTCACATTGAAATATTGAACAGCAGCATCCACTCCCTGCGAATCAAGAATGGAAAAGAATTCCATGTTTTTCAGAAATTTTAAAACCGATTCATTAAAGGCTTCAGGTTGTTCCAATGGAATCAAATGTCCTGATTTCAGGATGATTTCACGTTTAGCATTGGAAATTCCGAATTCAATTACTCCTGCATGGGCGTGAACATCGGGGATGTCATATTCACCGACCAGAACCAACGCCGGAACTTTAATTTCTGACAGAAACCTGGCTGCTGGCCTTTCTGCCGGCTTCGAATATCCACCTGTTTCCTGATGCTGATTTGTCTCCAGTAATTTTGCTACTTTTTTTTTCGCCCTGGTATTTTCCGAGTAAATTTCATAGGGATCTTCCCATACCATATATTTTATTGCTTTTTGAGGATCGGAAAGTTCGCTGAGTGATTTTAGATGTCCTCCGCGTGTAAACATATAGGAAGAATAACCATACCCGCTTACGACAGCCCCCACCAGAACCAATGCGGAAACTTTCGAAGGGTACTTCAAAGTATAGTCTATTGCAATTCCGCCGCCTGAAGACATACCGAAAATGATCGCTTTGCCGATCTTTAACTGGATGAATACCTGATTCAGATCTTCAATGTGCGAGTATGGCGCCCCGGGGTCAGATGATTTGCCGTAGGCCCGGCGATCGTACCTTACAACCCTGTAACTCTTGGCAAGTACCGGGAATTGTTCATCCCATATTTCACGATGCACCATTCCGTCATGCAGGAGCACGATATTTTCACCTTCACCAGTTGCTTCATAAAACAGCTTTCCGCCATCAACATTTATGAATCCGGAATCCACAGCATGGGCTGCATTGGTGTCAGGTTTCTGTGAAAATAACTTAACAGCTGTTAAAGCTATTAGGAACAGGATAACATTTGCTCTTTTAATCATTTTGTATTATCCTCCATTTCTATTGTGTATACCAAGGATTTTTTCATCGGGCACCCCATTTCAGTAACAACCAATAAAAATAGTTCCTAAACTTCAATTTTTCAAATGAGTTCTGCCATTGACCTGATGGATCAGACAAAGTGCCAAAAAAACTGGCTGTATTTATTTAACAATCAGTTTTTCTCTGAACCTCTTATTATTGTGTGTCACTTCAAGAATATATACCCCCGGCAGAAGTTTTGAAACATCGAGCGTATTATTTTCAGGTACTCCCTTGTAAACATTTTGTCCAATATGGTTGTATATTTTTACTTCTAAGATAACCGCTCTGTTACAGTCGTAAATAGTTATCAGTTGATCCGCGGGATTTGGATATATATTTATCGAATGGTTGCTGGTTGAAACCGGCACCCCAACCATAAATACCGGAACTTCATCCACGCCAATTTCAGGTTGTGTATTTGCATAAGGACGTGCATCTCCGTCAATATCAAACGATGGACAAGAGTACAATTCTCCGCTTATTGACACCTTTGAAGCACCCTGGTTCACCAGCGGGCTTGCTTGTTCAAGATGGTACCCATCTCCAAGAAACAATGGCTCCTCATTTATATTCCCTTCGCCCGGCCATACATCGTTTCCCTCCACATCAGAATATCTTACTTCAATGATGCTTCCCTGCTCATAAATTGAGGCTCCCGAAGGTGCTGAATTACCCCATATTATTGTGTTGATGACAACAGCGTTCGCTGAAGACGCGTACAAACCGCCACCGGCGGTTCCTGCATTACCAGCTATTGTATTGTTAATCAATACTGATAGTTTATCGCTGTTGTTGGATATGGCGATTCCACCTCCATGGGTGCCGGTGTTATTCTGAACGGCATTATTCAGGAATGTACCATTGCTCATCCATATGCACAGCCCCCCACCTAAACAGTAGTCTCCGGTAAAAAAGTTATCCGAAATCAAATTATTTTCAAATACGAAATCAGCTGCAATTATATTATCAACCATTACACCGGTTCCGTAACTCCATTTGCCATCGGCCACTATTATTTCGTTGAATGATATAATATTACCGGATACGGTCCCTGAAACATCCGAAAAGATATCCATTCCTCCGCTGAGAACTATGTCAGTCCCGTCACTGACCGACACTGCTTTGTTGTGTGTGATCAGATTATTACTGACATTGAGTTCGACATGCCCGAAGTCGCTTCTGATGCGTACGCCCCCTCCATCGCCACGATAGGGCCCGTTGGCTTCGTTATAGGATATTTGATTTTCAATCATAATCAGGTTATAAAAACACTCAATTCCGCCGCCATCACCTTCTCCCTCTGAGCTTTTTGCTATATTATGGCTGATCCTGTTGCCACGCAACACCACCCACGGTAATGGAGTTACCGGACCGGCCGCAGATATTCCTCCGCCCATTGTCCAACCGGTATTGGAAATGGCATTGTATTCAATGTGGTTGCTCAGGAATTTACCTCCTGATCCGCCTATGGCAACACCTCCGCCCATTCTGAAATCCGTTCCCGGCACTTTCGTTCCTGTTCCCCCGGTGATGGTAAATCCGCACAAAACCGAAGTAGTATCTTCTCCTGAACCAAATGTTACCACTGAACCGAGATCAGGATCAACAGGCTGGCTTCCGTCAATGATGGTGTTGGTAATATGGCTGGTGTCGCCATCCATAATGAATTCACTCGCGAGGAGGATCGCCTTGCCCATGAAGTTGACATTTTCGTAGTAGGTGTTTTCAGCGACCAGAACCGTGTCGCCCTCCGAGGCGGCATTGATCCCTTCCTGGATGGTAGGATAATCTCCCGGCACATGGATGATGGTTTGATCGGTAAAAATTTGAACCATTTCGGTCAATCCCAGAGCAGTCTCACCGCCTGCAACCACAAGGTTATTTCCAACGCCTAACACTGAATGGCTGGCAAGTGGTTTATTAAGATGGTCAGCCGTCCAGCTATTGTTGACCGGGTTATAAACATCAACAACATCAGATGGATCATAATAGCCACTCCCCATAAAATTACCACCTCCGGCAAAATAGGCTTTCACGCCAACTGTTGCGGCATTTCCCTGCGACGCTCTCGGATCTGAAAGACTTGAAATTGACCACGTGTTTGTTGAAGCATCGTAAATATCGACCCTGTTGGTGGGATTATTCAAACTTGTAATGCCACCTGCAATGATAACTTTGTTGCCAATGGTGGTGGCGCTTGCAAAGCCCCTGGCCAGCGAAAGTGTCGCTGTACTCCAGGTGTTCGTGGAAAAATTATATATATCAACCCTGTTGGTGGTCGAATTTGAACCATATTTCCCCCCGGCAAAAAGGGCAAGATTACCAACCACTGCAG
>CAISJJ010000080.1 GCA_903885595.1 uncultured Bacteroidales bacterium | reverse complement strand
TAAAGAAAAATTGGAAAATATATTTAATGTCAATTATTTTTCGGTCGTTCTGCTATTACAAAAGTTACTTAAAAATAAATTGATAAATAAAGGCGCATCTCTCGTTTTTATTTCCTCCATATCTTCTCAATTGGGTGTTCCGGCAACTGCAATATACGCAGCCTCAAAAGCAGCTATAAATTCAACTGTAAAAGTACTGGCTACAGAACTAGCGCCTCAAAAAATCCGTGCAAATGCAATTTGTCCCGGAATTGTTAAAACACCCATGATTGGAAATGCTAATATTGATGTGTCACAATTCCTGGAACAGGAAAAAAAGTATCCTCTTGGTCTGGGAATGCCTGTTGATATAGCCAACGCGGTCGTATTTCATTTATCTGATGAAAGTCGTTGGCTTACCGGGAATATATTAATGCTTGATGGAGGCTTTACCCTTCAATAGCCCAAGTGCAGATACCTGTTCGATGAATGTAATTTAAGGATTTATGAATCCACAACTTTATGGCAACGATAAAATTCAATAACGTCGGAATTAGGGCGATTGCAGCCTGTGTACCTAAGAATATATCTTCAAATAATGATTTGAAAAATATAATGTCGGATGATGATGTTGAAAAAACCGTAAATTCAATAGGGATAAAAGAGAAACGTATTGCAGAGACGGATGTTTGTTCTTCCGATTTGTGCCTGAGAGCGGCAGAAAAGCTTCTAGATGATAATCAGATTGATAGAGGAACTATCGACATGGTGCTTTTTTTAAGTCAGACTCCGGATTATCAAATACCGGCAACATCGCCATCGCTTCAGAGTAGGCTGGGCTTACCGAAAACCACAGCATGCCTGGATCTTTCATTGGGATGTTCAGGATATGTATATGCTCTTTCTACAGCATTTGCTTATGCATCGGTTGAAGGAATAAATCGCATTTTACTGTTGGTCGGAGAAACATTTTCAAAAATTGTAAATACTAAAGATAAGGTTAATGCTCCTTTATATGGAGATGCTGGTACTGCCACACTGATTGAAAAAGGGAATGAAGGAGAATCTGTATTTTGTCTTTATTCCGATGGGAGTGGTTTACCATCAGTTATTATTCCTGCAGGAGGATTCAGAAAACAAACTAACCTTGATTCACTTATGGTGACTGAAAGGGAAGATGGCAATTTTAGATCAGACATGGAAATTTTCATGGATGGAATGGATGTTTTTAATTTTGCAATCGGGGTAGTTCCCAAAGGTGTTAAAGAAATTATGAATATTATCTCCCGGCCGGTTGACGATATTGACTATCTCATTTTCCATCAATCAAATAAATTCATGACTGACTTTTTTGTTAAAAAACTAAAGTTTGACATGAATAAGGTTCCTTATTGTCTTGATAAATATGGCAACACAAGTTCGGCTTCAATCCCGTTAACAATTGTGTCTGAATTAAAAGATATGAATAAAAAGAAGATAGTCATGTGTGGATTTGGTGCCGGTCTGTCCTGGGGTACAGCCTATATTGAACCTGATTATTGTATTATTTCAGAGTTAATTGAATATAAGAAAAATGCTTAAGGAATTTATTTTTCACCATATCGGCATAGCAACAGCTAATATTGAAAGAACAGCAGTTTTCTATTTGGAAGCAGGGTATACACAAACACCTGTCATATCTGACCCGATTCAACAGGTTAACATTTGCTTTTTATCCAGAAATTCCGCACCACTGATTGAGCTGGTTTCACCATTCACAGAGGCGTCGCCTGTGACTGAAATAATTCGCAAATCAGGAGTTACCCCATACCATATTTGTTATGAGGTTGGTGACATACATGATAGTGTTTTGAAATTGAAGAAAAAAAGGTTTTTGCCCCTTTTTAATCCAATTCCAGCAGCTGCATTAGAAAATCGATTGATTTGTTTTTTATACAATATGGATTTTGGTTTGATCGAGTTATTACAATCTAATAAAGCACAATGAGTTTTTTTATCTACAGAAATACAACAGTAGAATCTTTTTTCTCAAATATCGAAGCACGATATTCGGGATATGATGATATTTCCTGTATTCCAACAGATGCAGATAGCTTTATCTGGTTTTATTTACTGCCTGTCAGAACTGATCTTCAGCTGCTTTCAAGCGAAATTGCCTCTTTTTCCAATAGCATAGATTTGATAGTAAAACAGGTTCCCTCATCCAAAATATTTTATATTTTCACATTAGCTCCATTGTATACCAATGTTGTTGAAACAGGGAATTTCTCTTTGCAAAATTCAATCAATGAATTTAACCTTAAACTGGTAACCATATCAAAAGTTCATAATAATATAAAAATAATAGATTTTCAATCGTTTCTTTCTATCTTTCCATCATCACAATTAATTGACTGGAAATATTATTACATATCGAGAACTTTACTGAATCCCAGGCTGGCCAATGATTTTAAAAATTGGTTTACTCCCCTGCAATGTGCCATTCAGATGAAACGCAAAAAATGTCTTGTTCTCGATCTGGATAATACATTATGGAGCGGTATCCTGGGCGAGGATGGAATATATGATATCAAAATTGGAGGAGATTATCCGGGCAATGCTTTCCAGGATTTTCAAAAATCGATTCTGGAACTATATAAATCAGGCATAATACTTACAATCTGCAGTAAGAATAATGAATCTGATGTGACTGAGTTGTGGGAAAAGAACCCGGAAGTATTAATTAAAAAGGAACATCTGGCAGGATTTCGGATCAATTGGAATAATAAAGCGGACAATATCAAAGAGCTCGCTGACGAGTTAAATATCGGGCTCGACAGTGTGGTTCTTATTGATGACAATCCTTCAGAAAGGGAATTGGTAAAGCAGCTTCTTCCTATGGTCGAAGCGCCTGAATTTCCTTCACAGCCCTACCTGTTGCCTGCCTTTATCAGGGAGGTAACAGAAAAGTATTTCAGGATATACCAGTTGACGGATGAAGATCGAAACAAAACAAAGCAATATCATGATAATGCACTTCGTGAAAAGCAAAAAGAAGGGTTTTCTGATTTTACTGAGTATCTGACAAGCCTTCAAATTGAATTGGAAATTCAAAGGGCCTCTGGTCCAACGATACCACGAATTGCGCAATTGACTCAGAAAACAAATCAATTTAACCTTACAACCAGGCGCTACACCGAAGCCGAAATTTACAATTTCATTGATCTGGGTCATGTCGTGTATTCAGTGAAGGTTAGCGATAAATTCGGTGATCATGGAATTACAGGATTGATTATTATTAAATTAAACCGCAAAGAAAAATCTGCAGAAATTGACTCATTTTTATTAAGTTGCAGAATCCTGGGTAAAGGGATTGAGGAAGCATTTGCTAATTCTGTTTTTAATGAAATAAAAATCAAAGGTATACGCACTTTAACAGCCAGGTTTTTTCCAACAACTAAAAATGGACAAGTCAGTGAGTTTTATGAAAAGTTGGGATTTACCCCTTATGAGGACAATAACGTAGCTGAAGATGGTAAGTGTTATACGTTAAATCTGAATAAAACTAAATTCGAAATAAAACCATATTTTAAAATAAGGAATGTCAATAATGAAGGAAAGGATTAAAAAAATCATGATGCAGACTTTTGGCATATCTGAAATTCCGGATGATAT
>CAISJJ010000079.1 GCA_903885595.1 uncultured Bacteroidales bacterium | reverse complement strand
TTTGTTTCACGGCGGCAGGATGTTTTTAGAAAAGTAAGATAACGAAATGATAGATAGCAAATTAAAAAAGCCAGGCAAACTCGTTAAATTCAGAGGCCGCAGATGTGTTGTTCAGCCATCAGCAGATCATGAAATTATCATGCTCAAGCCGCTCGGTGGTTCCGACGATGAAATGATCACCATTTTTGAACCCGTTTTGCAGCATTTCGATAAATTGGAAGATGACCAGTTTGAATTGCCTGACAAATCAGACCTGGACAGTTTCCTGACTGCAAAACTACTTTACGATGCGGCCAGACTCTCATTCCGGCAGGTAAGCGGACCGTTCCGTTGTATGGGGAAATTATCATTCCGGCCCCGTTCGTACCAGTTGGTGCCTTTGATAATGGCCTTGCGCCAACCTGTAACCAGGCTGTTGATTGCCGATGATGTGGGTGTTGGGAAAACCATCGAAGCCCTTTTAATTTTGAGGGAACTCATCGAACGAGGAGCCATAAAATCGTTTTCGGTGATATGCCCGCCGCATTTGTGTGAGCAATGGCAAAAAGAACTTGAAGACAAATTAGACGTCAATGCTGTGATTATCCGGTCGAGCACCGTTGCAGGTTTGGAAAGGAAAATTGTTGGGGATGATACGCTGAATGTCTTCAACTATTATCCGTATCAGGTAATTTCGATTGATTACGTTAAAAACGGTTCCCAAAAAATGCCTGCATTTTTAAAGGATGTGCCGGATTTGGTAATTGTTGACGAGGCACATACCTGCACCAAAAACCTCGATTTTAAAAAAGCAAGTCAAAGCCAGCAACGTTACGAGTTGCTCGAAAAGGTTTCTAAAAATGAACATCAGCATTTGCTGTTGCTCACCGCAACGCCACACAGTGGTAAAGATGGCGAGTTTAAATCGTTGTTGGGCCTGGTTAATGCTGAGTTTGAAGACTACGATTTTTCTGATCTGCAAACTTCTGAAAAACGGAAAGTTGCCGGTCATTTCATCCAGCGGAAAAGGAAAAACATCGAAAAATGGCTTGATGAAGAAACCCCGTTTCCAAAAAGGACTACTGAAGAACTACCTTACACTTTGTCAACATCTTCTGAATATTACAAACTTTATCAGGATGTGTTAAAGTTTGCAAGGGGAATAAGCACCGAAGGCATCTCAGAAAACAAGGCCAGGATAAAATACTTTGCTGCCTTATCGCTGTTAAGAGGTGTGATGAGCAGCCCGGAAGCAGGCTTTGAAATGCTGCAAAGGCGAAAAGCAAAACTTGCCGAAAATGGCGAAATCAACGATGAAGAAGTAAAAGAAAATCCGATTGTCGAAAGATGGGACGACCAAAGCGATACCGAGCAAATCGAAATCATCGAAAGGGCAGGTCTGTCGGAAAATGAATGGGATACCCTGCATCGTTTATCTCAAAAAGCATCCGGGTTAGCCAATGTCGAAAAAGATCATAAAGTTAAAAGAGGACTGGAGCAAATCAAAATCTGGATAAACAAAGGGCAAAGCCCGATCGTATTTTGCCGGTTTATCGCGACTGCACATTATGTTGCCCGGATTCTGAAAGAGCATTTGCCCAAAGACGTTGACGTGCGTGC
>CAISJJ010000078.1 GCA_903885595.1 uncultured Bacteroidales bacterium | reverse complement strand
TCAATCTTCACTCATCGTTTTTCATTTTACATTAGTTGTTAACCCAATGAATAGAGTACAATGGATAATTGCCAGTGAAAAATGAATAAAGAAAAATGAATAGTATGTTGAAATTTAAACAGTCTCTTAATCGATTATATTCGGGTCATGGGCCTTGATATAGGTCAATAATTCTTTGGCTACATCGCTTACCAAAAGAATTTTATCGTAATCCAGGCTTACATTATTAAGATACTGCAGCACCAGGGCATCCCCAATGCTGGATTCAGGGAGAATTCCTGCAAAGAAAAATCCCATTTTCTCAAACTCAGCAGTTAACCAAAAAGTCAGTGGATCCTTTAGTTTCAAAAACAGGTTAATCGCCGCAGTATGCTGCACGCAAAAGCCCTGGAGGATCTTACGGAGTTGCTGTCTGACGTCGGTTCCGTAAGATGCAATAAATATTTCGGCACAACCCTCCAGTTCATTTACACCAGAATTAATAACTGAAACCGGACTGTCAAATTCCAGAGAATCCCGTGAGGGTACAATATATGAATGCGTCGCTCCAAGATTCTGGTAAAGTTTCGAAACCATTTCCTTATGATGCTCCGGGACAAACAGGTTGTACGAAACCGGGGGCATCATGTATTTAAAGCCCAGTGCAACGCTGATTCGCTGGGAACCTTCGCCCGAGATCCCTTTGAATTTCCAGGAGGCGGGACTGGTAGCCAGCAAGATCCCGCAATCATTGATCTGGAATTTGATCATCGACTTTTGGGTAAAGATGTGGTTGGTAACCGCATAGGCATAGATTCCACGGAGTTCCCGCTTTTTCGGCACCTGGAACAGGTAATCCACCAGCCTGTTTAAGGCTCCCTGCCCGCGGTATTCTACATTCACAAATACGAAGGTCAATTCTGCGATGGTATCCTCATGATATTGATACAACAGGGCCGCATGTCCCATGAAAACATTATCCTTTGTAACGGCAACAGCCGAGATCATCTCGGAGGTACGGTTCATCTTAACGAGTCGCTCGGGATAATAAATATGATCGTCGAAAAAAGTATATCCGTGTGTTTTATAAGCACAACGCGAAACTTCAATGGCCTCATGCTCATCTAACCCTCTCACATCATATTCGATCTTTTCGGCGATGACACCCGGCGCCTTAATACCCGTGGCAATTTCAGGCAAATCCGTTCCTTTGTCAGCATCAGGAAGGTATTTGATCATAATCGTTTCTTTGCCCTGGGGGCCCAGGTTATGAAACGAGAGTTCATCCATCACCTTCTGGATAAGGTAAATTCCCAACCCACTGGTTGACAGATCATCGAGTACCTTCGATAATTCATATTTCTTTATATGTTCAGGATCAAAAGGAATACCCATTTCTTTGATGGTAATCTTTATCCCGCCTGAAATTTTCTCACAAATTATATCGAATGTGGGATTTTCTTCATCACTGGCGTGAACCATGACATTTGACACCGATTCTTCAATGGCAATATCTATTTGTTCGAGTTCGTCGCCGGTAAAGCCGATCATTTTTGCAATCTCCCTAACAAACGACTGAACAATGAAGGAATATTCCAGCTTGTTGGGAAAAGTCATTTTTATTGATTCGTTAAGCTGCATAGTGTTGGGTTTTAATGTTTGTAAAAAGGTGAAGTCAGATTGGATCAAATCACTAAAGAAATCTCAACAAATTTGGACTTTTTTTTTGAAATATCCGGTATTCACAGTCTGATTTTAGAAATATTTATTCATGGATTGAGTGCTTGAGTTATTGAAAGATTGTGTGATGAGTCGAAAGATAAATATAAGTATGGCTAGATATTCCGGCTGATGTT
>CAISJJ010000077.1 GCA_903885595.1 uncultured Bacteroidales bacterium | reverse complement strand
GAAAGCCAATTCATTTGCCGATTCACTTTCGGGCAAGAAACTGCAGGGGCACCCATTGAATGATTTCTTCGTCGATTTCGGCATTGAACTCGACCTTGCCGGCTTTCTTAAGGCTTCAGGGGAAAAAATCCTTGTGAACATTTCTACATCCTCAAAACTCCCCGAAACCTATTACTTCCGGTTTTTCGACCTGGGTAATTCAATCCTGGCATTGGGTGAAGCCAATAGTCACGAGATCGGACTTTTACGTAAAAACATGTTGGAATTAAACCAGGAGCTGAATAACCTCACCCGTGAATTGCAGAAAAAGAATGTTGAACTGAAAAAACTGAATGAACTTAAAAACCAATTTCTTGGCATCGCAGCCCACGACCTTCGAAATCCTATCGGGATCATTATGGGTTACAGTAATTTCCTGTTGGAAGAGCTGGAGCATGAAATGAATGACGATCAGATAACCATGCTGAATACCATTCAAGCTACAAGTGAATTCATGCTTCACCTCTTGGAAGAACTGCTGGATATCACTGCCCTGGAATCCGGTAAACTGAGACTTGAAGCGCAAAAAACTGATCTGCTGGGGCTTGTCAAAAAAAATGCAAACCTGAACAACGTCATCGCGGCAAAAAAGAACATTCACATTCAGATTGAATCCTATGAGACCATTCCCGAAATAAACATCGATCCAGGGAAGATCGAACAGGTGCTGAACAATCTGATCAGTAATGCTGTTAAATTTTCATTGCCCGGCACCACGGTCAAAGTAAATCTCTTTATAGCCGGCGACCATGTTACCGTGGCGGTGATCGACCAGGGACCAGGCATCCCGGCCAATGAGACAGACAAGTTGTTTAAGCCTTTCCAGCGAACAAGCGTAAGAGCCACTGCCGGTGAGAAATCGACCGGTCTTGGCTTGTCGATTGTGCGAAACATCATCCTTGGACACCAGGGGAAGATATGGGTAGAGAGTAAAGTTGGGGTGGGATCTGCGTTTTATTTCTCATTGCCGTTAAGTAGCGAAAAAACGAAAATATAATGAAAAGCTTGGAAATAAACATTTTAAAACCTGTACGTATGACAAAAGAATCATTACTGGAATCGGCTGAATCGCTGAAGCAGCCATCGGCATTATCAGCAAAAGAATTTGAAGAAAAAAGCGAAATTCTTGCGGCAGAAATGAACCGGTTGATGGGTTCCCGTGCTGACCTGGTGCAGCTCATCGGGGATGGAAATACTGCGATGATGGGAGACAACCACCGGAACCACGCCCGGTTCATGTCTTCCGTATTCCAACATTTTCAGCCTGTCGTCCTTGTTGAAACTGTTCTCTGGGTTTACAGGGCATACCGCTCTCATGGGTTTCACCTCACCTATTGGCCTGCACAACTCGATCAATGGGTGGAGCTTTTTAAGGTACAACTGTCACCTGAAGCTTTTCAGGAAATATATCCGTTCTACTATTGGATGATCGTCAATCAGCCGGCGTTTGTGATGGAAAGCGATAAGATGATGGGTTGAGGGGTTTTTCTAATGTCTGCAAATAAAAGTTCAAAATGAATAAAAACCACGAATTTAAAATCCTGGTAGTCGATGACGACCCCGATCTGCTTCGAATTACTGAACGCTTGTTGAAAGAACAACATTATACGGTTATCACTGCAGTGAGCGGACAAGAGTGTTTACAAGCCATTCGTCTGGATAAACCTGACCTGCTCCTGCTCGACGTGATGCTACCGGATATGAGCGGGATTGATATTTGCAAAACAATCAAAAACGATCCACAATTAGCGTCGATTTTTGTTTTATTGCTCTCCGGCATGAAAACACAGAGCGAAAATATTGCCGAAGGACTGGAGACCGGCGCTGATGGGTATCTGATAAAGCCACTGCAAAAAAGGGAATTTCTTGCAAGAGTTGATGCTGCAACCAGAACTATCAGGGCTGAAAAAACGTTGCGGGAGTCAGAAGAAAAGTACCGTTTGTTATTGGAAGGAAGCATACTAGGGATTTTGGCATTTGATATTGAAACCCAACGCTGTTCCTTTGCTAATACTGCTGCTTGCAAGTTATTTGGCTATAGAAAGGAAGAAATTACAAGGTTGAACTTAGCCGATTTTCATCCAAGTGATTCAATTGAGATGGTTATAAACGAATTTCATGCTCAGGGGCGTGGTGATAAATCATTATCCAACAACTTGCCTTGTCTTCGAAACGACGGTTCAATTTTTTACGCCGATATTGCAGGGTATTCTACCGTTATTAATGGAAGAAATTGTAGTATAGGGTTCATAATGGATGTGACCGAACGCAAGCAGGCAGAGGTAGCTCTGAAAAAAAGCGAAACGAGATTCCGGTCGATTATTAACGTTTCCCCGGTACCGATGGCATTGAATGATGAGCAGCAGAACATCACCTTTTTGAACCCTGCGTTTGTTCAAACATTTGGCTATACCCTGGAGGATATCCCCACGCTCGCGCACTGGTGGCCTCAAGCTTATCCCGACCGTGAATACCGGCAATGGCTAGCTGATATCTGGCAAGCCGGCATTGAACATGTAAAACAAACCGGAGAGGCCTTTACACCCATTGAGATAACTGTGAGATGCAAGAATGGAACAAGCAAAACCGTATTGGCCAGCGCTAGTTTGTTTTCTAAGTCATTTGAGCGTGACCACCTGGTAATTTTGTATGACATCACCGACCGTAAGCGTGCGGAGGAGGAATTAACCAGTCAAAAGCATTTCTTCGAGCAAATGTTCATGCAATCTTCAGTAAGCACTCAAATACTTGATCACGAGGGTTGGTGTGAGAGAATAAATCCAAAATTAGGTGAAATTTTTGGTGTCAAACCGCATAACATAGAGGGCAGGATTTACAATATTTTCCAGGATGAAGCAATAATACAGGGTGGTGTTATTCCGTATCTCAAAAGAGCTTTTCATGAAGGAAAGGCTGCTGAGTGGGAAATTTTCTTTGATATTGGCGTTGCTGCAGATTCTCAAAACATTGAAGTCGAAGACAAAAAGAAAGTATGGTATCATAATTGGGCCTATCCCATATTTGACAAAAATGAAAAAATAAGCCATGTCATCATTCAACATCATAATATTACCGAGCGCAAACAAATGATTGCCAGTCTTGAAGAAGCATTGGTAAAAGCCGAAGCCGGCAATCGCCTTAAAACGGCTTTCATGAACAACATTTCCCATGAAATCCGAACTCCCTTAAATGGTATCCTTGGTTTCAGCAGTTTGATCGTACAACCTGATATCACTGACAAAGAAAAAGAACAATTTGATTCATTCATTATAACAAGCAGTAATAGGCTGCTCAATACTGTCACCGCGTATATGGATATTTCGATGATCGCCTCCGGAACAATGGAGGTGAAACGTAAACCCATCGACCTGCATCAGATCCTTTATCAACTCCTTAATCAATTTCAGTCCTGGTGCACTGGTAAAAATATCGGATTATATCTTGACATTCCCGAAAAAATAAAAAACATCACACTCCATGCCGATGAAGAGTTACTGCAGAAAATTTTGTCACATATTTTAGACAATGCTGTCAAGTTTACCAATCAGGGTAGAATTACTTTTGGCTATGTCCTACAACCGGGGTCATGTGAATTTTTTGTAAAAGATACAGGTATCGGCATCAGTAAGGAATCTCTTTCGCTAGTCTTTGAAAGCTTCATTCAGGAAGAATTATCCCCTACCAGGGCACATGAAGGTAGTGGACTGGGGTTATCCATTGCACAAGGATTAGTACGATTACTGGGTGGCAAAATGCGTGCAGAGTCAGAAAAAGGCAATGGCTCCACGTTTTTCTTTACTATTCCATTTGAAGGAATGATGGAGACATTAGTAATGCTGGAATCTGAAAAAACGGCGGTTCCTGTTCTGGACAAACCAGTTATCCTTATTGCTGAAGATGACGAATCAAACCGTTTTTACCTGGAGAAAATATTAACATCAGGATCTGTTAAGGTATTCTCAGCGACCAATGGCAAGGAAGCTGTGGAACAATGTCGTGCTCATCCTGAAATATCACTGGTACTAATGGATTTAAAAATGCCAGTAATGGATGGTTTTGAAGCAACCTGTGAAATCAAAACATTCTGCAAAGATTTACCAATCATTGCATTAACCGCCTTCGCCATGAGCGGCGATAAAAAAAGGGCTTTGGAAGCCGGATGTAATGATTACCTTTCCAAGCCCGTAACCAGGGAGGTGTTGTTTGACAAACTTAAAAAATACGGGGTGAGTGTGTAATAAAAGCTACCGTGCGATGATTAAAGAGGATACGACAATCCGGGGAGGAATGGATTATAATAAGGCAACTTTAGCCTTTCCTGAAAAGAATGAAACCCGGTTCTTGGAAAAATGCTATACCGACTCCCTCATTCAGTTTAGGATTGCTTGTTTATTAGTCACCATACTTTATGCTGCATTTGGTTACCTCGATTCCCGAATGGTTCCGGAGTATGCAAAGCTTTTTCTGATCATCCGATATTATTTTGTTGTTCCTTTACTTTCAGTGGTTTTACTCCTATCGTTCACCAATTTTTTTCGGAAAGTATGGCAAGTGTTGTTGTTCATCAGTTTTATTGTGGCAGGAGTCGGCATTAGTATTATGACGATGCTTGCACCT
>CAISJJ010000076.1 GCA_903885595.1 uncultured Bacteroidales bacterium | reverse complement strand
GGAAATCTCTTTTCAAGACTTACCAGTAATTATTGGTCAATAACAAACGCCTCACAAACGATTAACTATGTGCATCATAAGGTAACACCTGATAGGATTAGGGTAAAGCCATACCCGGTTAGTGGCTTGATTACGGTACTTGAGCATCGATATCAATATTATGACACAATCCGTTCTTGTCCTTCTCATTTAACTCCAACAGGGGGACAAACTGATATCATGCAATTGGCTTCAACCGGCGCTACTCAAACAATGCAGCAACTTTCTTCTTTGGTTGATGGGGGCAATACCGCTCAAATGGAAACAGTGATTGATTTGAGTCAGAGTTCAGAAGCTCTTGAGCTCCGAAATGAGTTGTTGTCTTCTTCGCCATACTTGAGTGATGAAGTGATGACCAAGGCCGCTCAGAAGGAAAATGTACTGAACAATGCAATGGTGCGAGATGTACTGGTAGCCAACTCCCATTCGGCCAAATCTGAACAGGTGCTCCAGGCAGTGGACAATCGTACTGAACCTATGCCCGATTACATGAAAGAACAAATTCTCCAAGGGCAAAATACCGTCAGCATCAAAGAAGAACTGATGATGAAACTTTCGGATTTTAAGGAAAAGGAACGCGAAGCATATGGCAATCTGCTTAGGGAGTATTCCAAAAACGGGCAAACTTCCGAACTTATGTCACTATTGCAAAACGATCCGGAAATTTATTCAAAATACCAATTGGCTTCCTTACAGATGGAACAGAACCAGTATTCGCTGGCTTTACAAACGATAAACGACATCAGTAACGATGGGCTTGACCCGGAAAGGTTGTTGGAAAAAGCAGACTACCTTAACCTAATCAGTATCATGCACAACCTTGCAACTGATACGACTTATAAATTGGAACCCGGTAACCCGGCAGTTATGACCTTAGAAACCCTCGCTACAGAGGAAAACCTTGCCGGTACCGGGGCACGTAACCTGATGATTTCAGAAGGGTTAATGCAGTATAACGAACCGGTTATTCTACCCGAACCGGAAATCAAATCGGCTAAGGTTGAGCACATTGCAACCATTTATCCGGTAGTCGGCTACGCTTTACGTTTATTTCCCAATCCAGCTTATGATTACGTAACAGTTGAATATGAGTTACCGGAACACTGCACACTTGAACTTTCAAGTATTGATGGTAAAATGATATTTTCACAACAGCTACCAACAGGAAAAGATCAACGTATAATTCCTATTCAGGAATTGATTCCTGGCACCTATATGGTTAGCTTATTTGCGGGAAATAAAATTTTAACATCCGTAAAACTAACTATTCAGTAATATTTTCGATTTACCAGGCAGTTCGCAATAGGCGGACTGCCTTTTACATTTTATTTTTAAACGACATGAAAAATGTTTATTTTACTTTAACTATCCTTTTATTTCTGATAATAAATACATCCGCCTTATCTCAGAAATGGGAAAAAATATATTCATACCCTCAACGTGATGTAATAGCCTTTTCCGTGACGGAATCATATGATCATGGGATTTTACTTTTGTCAAATTTTCTTAAAAACGGGGACAATTTGCACACAGGTTGGTTGATCAAAACAGACGTTAATGGGAAGAAGCTTTGGGAAAGGTTTATCGGGAATTACGAGGGTTACCAATCAGTTTATGAAGAAGTTGTTGAAACAGCCGATAAGGGTATTGTCATTCCGGGAAGCTGGAGTAAGGAACCCTACAGCAATAGTCCGGATCCGCTTTTCCTGAAATTAGATGTATGCGGAAACCTTGAATGGTGCCGGTATTTCAAAACCGATGACCATATGGATTTTGGGGTTGATATGATGCAGGTATCCGATGGATTTGTGGGATTGATGCAATATTACGGCTACAACTATGCTACACAACGGATAGCTTTAACCAAATTGGATAATTATGGTAATGTGCAATGGGTTCAAATATACCATAGTGAATCCGCATTCAATGAGGAGGGTAAGACTATAATTCAGCGATTCGATGGCGATATTATGGTTACCGGGGAAGCCAATGTGATAAAACCCGGGAGTCCTTACCAGCAGCCAAGGCCCTTATTTATTATTACGGCACCGGACGGCTCACTAAAAGATTTTGGGGTGCTTGATGTTTCAGATACACTTTGGTCAACCACATGGACAACAAAGGAAAAACCCAACGGAATTTTTTACTCTACAGGCGGTGTTTTAGTGAACCCGCCCTATTCCTGGCCATATCCATATTTTTTAAAAACAAACAACAATAAAGAAATTCTTGTTTCAAAATTGCTGATTGATACAGCAATTGTTTCAGATGGAGCTACTCAGCATATAGATTTTCTTTCAGATACAACTATAGTAATGACTTATGGATTTAACTATAAATCCAGATCAATAGTGGAAACTGGATTATATAAATTAGACACCTTAGGTAATAAATTAAAAACAAAAGCTCTTTTATCTGGGGCAAATGTTCACAGTATTGAAGGGTTTGAGATTACACATGATAAAAAAATACTGGCTTTTGCCCCGGAATGGCAGGGAAACTATTTATGTTCTGTATTGTTCAAACTAAATTCCGACCTGGAAGATGACAGTATTTATACTTTGCCCTATGTGTATGATTGGGGCTGTGAGGGAGGGGTCGACACTGTTCTTAACATTGACCCTGAGTGTGGAGTCTATGTGGATATTGATGAGTTGGAGCGATTACCCGTTCATCCGGAGATCAAAGCCTTTCCCAATCCAGTTTCGGATGTGTTAACAGTTACGTTGCCTGAATATCTTGTCACCAGAAGTGCACAGCACAACATGCAGGCTTCGGTTTACATCAAAGATTATCAGAAAGATGCAAGGCTGGAGATATTTGATATCAACGGAGGGTTGATGGATACTCAAACCCTTACATCTGACCAGCGCGAAGTCATATTTAAGTCCGGCGTACTGAACCCAGGGTTATATATGGTATGTTTGGTTTATCAAAACCGGCAGGTTTCGACGGTGAAGTTTGTGAAGGAATAGGAGGAGGTTATTAAGGACATCTAAATCAACTCTATGAAAAAGTTTTATATCATGCTTGTTGCACTGTTTGTGTTAACTGTTGCAAAAGCGCAATGGACCTGGCAAAACCCCTTGCCACAAGGGAATGATTTAACTTCGGTTTACTTTACCGATGCCAGCACGGGTTATGCCGTCGGTAATTGTGGAACCATCCTAAAAACCATAAATGGAGGCGCTTCATGGACTGCTTTACCAAGCGGAACAACTTATAGTAGAAGTTCAGTTTTCTTTACCGATGCCAATACCGGTTATGCAGCAGGGTCATGTGGTTATATGCAACCAGGAAACATTTTAAAAACAATCGACGCAGGAACAACCTGGACTGCAGTGGAACCTGGAATATATAATAGGTTGTATTGCGTTTATTTCAGAACTTCCAATTTCGGGTTTGCGGTTGGCCAATATGGAACAATTTTGAGGACAACCGATGGGGGCACGACATGGAACAATATGCAAAGCGGAACAAGTCAATGGTTGTCATCCGTTTATTTCACTGATGACAATAACGGGTATGTGGTTGGTGGTTATGGTACCATTAAAAAAACCATCAATGGAGGTGCATCTTGGTCCGCTTTATCAAGCGGAACGACCAATCCGTTATATGCTGTTTACTTTAGAGATGTAAATACTGGTTATGCCGTGGGGGTATCGGGAACAATTTTAAAAACCATCAATGGAGGAACCACCTGGACTTCATTATCTTCGGGAACCAATGTTAATTTAAAGACAGTATATTTTACCGATGACAGTACGGGTTTTACTTCGGGCGGCTCAACCATCCTAAAGACTATTAATGGGGGCACAACCTGGAATGCTGTTTCATCTGGGACAACCAATTATTTATTGTCAATTTACTTTTCAGATGCCAATACAGGATATGCAGTGGGTACGAATGGTGCCTTTATAAAAACCACCAATTCAGGCACATCCTGGGAGTCTTTATCAGGCGGTTCTACAACTCGCTTAAGGTCAATATACTACCTTGATTCCAATACTGGATATGCGGTTGGTGGCTGGGAGAATTCTGGTGGAATCATCTTAAAAACCATCAATGGAGGCACAACCTGGTCTCCTGTAGAGAGCGGCACCATCCACCAGTTAAATTCTGTTTACTTCACAGATGCAAATACAGGCTATGCTGTGGGTTTTGTGGGGGTCATCTTAAAAACTATCGATGGAGGCGAATCCTGGAGTGCTTTATCAAGCAACACAGATTGGCCCCTGACCTCTTTATATTTTACCAATAACAACACGGCAATTGCTGCAGGATCTTATGGAACAATCTTAAAAACCGTAAATGCAGGGGCAACCTGGACCATCTCCCAAAGTGGAACTTTTGCTCATTTATCATCACTATATTTTACTGATTTCAATACAGGTTATGTTGTTGGAGAATGGGGAACCATTAAGAAAACCATCGACGGGGGTGAAACCTGGAGTCCAGTGGCGAGCGGCACATCCAACATGTTAAATTCCGTGTACTTTCCCAATGACAATACAGGTTACGCAGTGGGGCAGAAGGGTACGATCGTGAAAACCATTGATGGAGGCGCAACCTGGACTAACATTTCATTCGGTACGGAATATGATTATTACAATTCCGTTTACTTCGCCGATGCCAACACAGGTTTTGTAATTGGAGATGAAGGGAAAATTTTAAAAACCCTGGATGGAGGCGAACATTGGACAGCCTTATCATGCGGTACAAACAGGAATTTATATTCAGCTTTCTTTTCCGATGCCAATACAGGCTATGTAGCTGGTGATTTTGGGACCATCTTAAAGACCACCAGCGGGGGTATTGTTTCTGTTGCAGAATCAACTTCACCGCGATCTTCTAATCATGTTTACCCGAACCCTGCAAGCAATAAACTACTCATTACCAATAAAGATAAATTTCCAGGAGAAACCGTGATAAGCATCTTCAACATGAAAGGCGAACAGGTAATGCAGCGTAAGTTCCAAAACCAAAATGCGATTGAAATGGATGTGAGCACACTGGCAAAAGGAATTTATCTGGTCAACATACAGACCAGGCATGGGATTGAAAGTAAAAAACTGGTGATTCAGTAAGAAATTTGACATACAGAGGTGCCATGAAAAAAACCGTATTCCTTCTCATGTTATAGCTGACATTGGCAAATGCCGGGAATGTCCAGGAATGGATCAGGTATTATGGAAATGTATTGTTGGTCACAAAATGTAAATGACTGTTATGATAAGGGTTATCTTATCACCGGTATCAGGCTTGATGGGAAATACTGTTCTATCACAACCAAATTAGAATCTTCAATTAACGCCGTTTCATTGGCCAACCTGAGTCCCGGCTTTTACACTTATAAGTTCAGGTCGGAGGCAACGTTAAAAAATGGAAAGTTGGTGAAATTGTAACATTTGATTTCTTCTTCACGTTCCCTTTTTTCCTAAAAATGCCTTTTCTGAAAATTCAGGCCGCCAGATTGGTGTCCGGTTCCGTCACCAAATTCTTTCTTTTTATTGCTCATCCACAATGAGATCGTCATCCTGATGCGCTTATTTCTTCCGGCAATCCGGTGAAGTTTTCCATGAATTCCGTTCTTGATTTGTGATTTTTTTTATATTATTATTACCGGGCCTAACCTTAACACATTCCTAATATGAAAAATTCGTCTTTTTCCTCGTTTTTTTCTTTCATGTGCTTTTATATGAAAATAGAAAAATTCCTTCCAAACTCATCCCGCACTGATTTGTTTATCTAATAACAAAAAGGTGGGTCCTGAATCGCCAGGAATTTTATATATATTCCTTTGAAGAGATTTTTATGAAGCAAAATGAACTGATGCATTGGATATCACTTTTGAAAGCTGACTGACAATGCCCCACGGATTAGCTGATCTGTGGGGCAGGATTGACAACGTTTTTTAAAAACCGATTTTAAAATATTCTTCACGAACCAATTAATCAATACAGTATCATGAAAAAATACAGACATTTACACCTTTTGATTATGATAGCTTTGATTGCATTTTGCTTGCCAGGGTGCAAAAAAGAGGCGACGAATACTCGTACCCCTATTTCGGCTGCAGACCAAAAGTTAGAGCGACAAATTCAATCTTTTAAACAAAAGATATTTTCCAATCTCAAAGATGGCGAAACCATGGAGGCTGATAGCATCAGATGGTACTTAGAAGCAAGTGCAAACTACACTTTAGGCGATGCTTGTGCAAAAAATGAATCAATCGCCATCGATTCTTTTATGCTGAATATCCCGATCAGTCAAAATTATACGTCATTGAATGACGTTGAACTGGCCTTTAATACAATAAGTGAAAAGGTTACAGATTTTTCTTATGGCATACCCTCAGTTGATAAACAAACATTGTGTATTGCTATAAAAGAAACATCCTAAACCGCGGACACCTTGCAACTGAAAGTTACCTCGACCATTGTTTATGGGGCTATTGTGGGCGACTGGTTATTTCAACCCGGCCAAAGTTGGAAGTATGGTGATGGATTAGGAAACTGCAATGGTAATTATCTGGGACAAGATGCAGCAACAGAAATTGTAAGAAGAATCAGCCTGAGAAGGGCGGTCCCATTTGGAAACTATTATTATACTGACTTTAGAGACGTTCAAATTGATCCGTTAGATTTTCCTAGACCAGGAGTACCACCAGGGAATGTCGGATATTGCTATCTGTTTTTCGAAAGAGGTACCTGGCCAAATTTTCATACTTGTCTTCCATATGATGAGTGTAATCTTTATTTAACAGGGACAGAATTTGTTATTTATACTGTTGATACACTCGGCGGTGCCAGGCCTTCAACTGATATTAATTGGAATTTAATTAATTATAGCTTTATTTATCTTGATCTTATAGGTACCCTACAATTGAATTCCAGTGATTATGTACATGTTGGGACTGTTCACTATGGAGTAGTTCATCAAACTGGACAAGAAACTTAAATCGAATAAAAAATGAGATAGGTTGTTCGTTTTTGAACAATCTATCTTATCTTAATTCAAAGACAATGAGACTTTGCATAAATTATTTTCTTCATATTAGCTATTCCAAAATGTATAAAAAAATAATCATTTCAATAGTTGTAGGCTATTCTCTCTGTTTATTGGCAATACCGTGTTTACAAGCCCAGACCATATATATCCAAGGTACCATTAACAATGACACCCTATTGAATGCTGATACGATAAAAGTTACAGGAGATATCGATGTTCTGAATGAAGTTACTTTATCGATCGTTCAGGGAGCTTATGTTGAATTTCAGGATTATTATACATTGAATGTTCAAGGACGCTTATTGGCTGTTGGCAATATTGCTGACACCATTTACTTTTCAGTGCATGATACCACTGGTTTTTCCGATACAAGCACTGTCAATGGCAGTTGGCGCGGGATTCATTTTGACAACACACTAAATTCTAATGACACCTCAAAAATAATGTATTGTAGGCTTCAAAATGGGAAGGCTGTTGGAGGGAGTCTCTCGAAAACTTCAGGAGGAGCAATTTATATTAATAATTTTTCGAATGTAATTATTTCCAATTCCTTTATTAGCAATAACATCGCTTTAGGAGGTGGAGGTGGCATTTATTGCGGGGAAAATTCCTCTCCAATAATTCAATATTGCAGTTTCAAATACAACAGAGTCTATGATTCCGGTGGAGGACTATTTATCGGCACAAACAGCAATGCTATAATAAATGCTAATGTTTTTACGAATAATATCGCTTACCGGAAATGGCAAATATATTCCACAGGGCGTGGTGGGGGAATTTGCTCCTCTTCGGCTGATCTTAATTCATTTTGTCCCATCATCAGTAACAACAGAATTTTTAACAACATGTCTATATCCGGCGGTGGAATTTACGAGAGTAATTATCATATAACACTTGTTAATAATCTGATATGCAATAATGAAGGAAGTGGCGTTCTGAATGGACATCAGCTGGGACAAGGGAAATATACAAACAATACCATTTGTAATAATGATAGGTCTGGAGGAATAAATTGCCTGAGCTCTTATTTGGAAATAGCCAATAACATCATTTGGGGAAACACCAATTATGATGGCAGCACAAATCAAATCAACAGAATGCTTAATGCGCATCCTATTGTTAAATACAGCAACATCCAGTATGGTTATAGTGGCGAAGGGAATATAGATAGTTTGCCGTTATTTTTTCAACCAACGGCCGGTGCAGGGCTGGATTACGATGGAGCCCTAGCAGATTGGTCGCTGCTGGATCATTCACCGTGTATTGACAGCGGGACTCCGGATACTACCGGGTTAAATCTTCCTTTGATGGATATTTTAGGTAATCCGCGTATTTCATATAATAGAATTGATATTGGGGCTATCGAAAAACAATTTCCAGTAGGAGTAGTATCAGGTCAGTCAGATGAAATCAAAATCTTTCCAAATCCAGCCTATGACAAGTTGTACATTCAAACATCCATGAACGGGACAGTCAAGTTTGAAATGTACGACCTGACCGGGAAGATTGTTTTGGAATGTTACCTGGTCGATTCTTTTACACAATTAAATCTGGGTTTACTTGAACCGGGTTTGTTTTTTTACAGATTTTCGAATCGTGTAAAAGTTCTTGATTCTGGAAAACTTATAAAACTATAACTATCTGCATGTGTTTTTTTGGTCCCTGACATTTACTTTTTTTATAGGAAAAAAATTACAAAATAATTTAAAGGTTAATTTATGAATACACTTCCGTTCCACCTGATCCTTGCTATAACATTCCTTCTGATATATCATGCTTCATTCTCCCAAAGCACCTTTGAATACAGGTTAAGTGATAGTACGGATAATATTGCAAAGTGTGTTCTTGAAACCACTTCCGGCAAATTTATACTGAACAGTGTTAAAATAGACGAACAAGGATCACGAAACGTTCAACTTTTAAAATTGGATCACTCAGGAACGTTGATTGATACAAAAATATTTAACTATCAGGGGAAGAGCTGTGGTTTTGACCAATTGCTACAGCTTAATCCAAATTTATTTTTACTTACCGGATACATCATTGATGGAGACACCGTCAAATTATGGTTTTGGAAGATGGATTCCCTCTTTAATGAAATCCAAAGCCGTGTAATTCAATTGGGAAATTTTAGTTATAGCATTGCCCGTGTAAAACGCGACAGCGAGGGAAATATCCTGTGCTTTGGTTTGGTATCAGATTCCATAAATCACCATAATGCTTTTATTTATAAACTTTCTGAAAATGGCGACAGCCTGCGCTTCAAAGTGTTTACCAGTCATCATGCATTTGGAGTATTTGATGTATTGGAAAAACCGGGGAATCAGGGTTATATTTATGTTGTCAACGGCTTTGGCCAGGGGGGAGGTCTTCTTGATCTGGATACTTTGTTTGAAATTCAAAATCAACATCCTGTGCCCAGTGGAATCTTTAATTTTACTGATTTAAGATGGATAAATCCGAACACATTTTTTCTCACCGGAGAAAAGGAAAATATGTCGACCGGGAAAAAAAATATTGGAGTTCAGGTATTGGACACAAACTATGCCGTGATCCACGTAAAATTTTTAGGTGAGAGCGATACCACACATTATTTTCCGGGAATACGAAAAAATCTTGATTTCGTTGATCTTCATACAACTTATGTTGGTGGAACCTCGAATTTTGAGCCCTGGCCTTTCGCCATTGTTGATTGCTGGTATTATCTCACCCGGCTTGATACAACCCTGAACATCCAGTGGGAAAAATTCTATGGAGGAGATGCCAATTATACCCTGTATGGTATAACTGCAACACGTGATGAAGGATGCCTGATGTTCGGTACGTTCTATAACAACAACCCCGAGGTTTTGAAACGCGACATCTATGTTGTAAAGGTAAACAAGGATGGTGTTCTGGTTTCAACCGATGGAAACCTCTCAAAATTGGTACAGGAGGCGATCCTATTCCCGAATCCGGGAAGTGAATACTGCATCGCTTTGCTAGGTGCACAACATCCGTCGGCCACTCTTCGGCTTTACGATATGAGTGGGGCAATTATTTTCTCACGGGAAATCCGGCAGCAACAAACCAAAATCGATTTGCCCGGTCTGGCAAAAGGGATCTATCCCTATAGGTTCGAATGTGGGGGGAGGATTATTGGAAGTGGAAAATGGGTAAGGCAGTGAAAGACAGTGTCCGGTTTACTGTTTACCGTGCCGACATTTATACGCAATATAAGGCATGCCGACCGTATCAGGGTGACTCGTTGATATTACCGGTTACGGGTATGTGTCCGGGAACTCCTTTTCTGATGGATTTCGACAGCAACTTATACACCACGGTGCAAATTGGCGGACAATGCTGGATGCGTGAAAACATGAAATCCATACACTATTCAAATGGGGATCAAGTGGTGGGATTATTAATCTTAATGCCGGTTCGAGTTACGCTACGAATATCAACACCGGAACAAATACCGGAACTGTTACGGTCGGAGGAACGGCAACCCCGGTTGATATTGGCATTGGCTCTGGAGCAATAACAGTTGCAAACGGGAATACAACCCAGGTCATTGATATTGCAACAAATTCTATGGGAGTCAAAACATTGAGAATGGGCAGTAATTATACCACAAGCACAACGGTTATTAATTCCGGATCAGGCGGTATAAATCTTAATGCCGACATTAATCAGCCAACAACGATCAATTCATCAGGTTCAACAGGGGCCGTAACCATTGGGAGTTCAGCAGTACAAACAATCGGTATTGGAAATGATGTTTCTGGCGCTAAAACAATAGGGATAGGGAATTCAGCGCTTGTTACAACAGAAAATATTAAAGGTCCCTGGCGGTCTCTATGGCTTTGTCATTTCTGACAGCCTTTTACCTGAGCCAAATGATTGCCGGGGACTTTCAGCGTATAATGTAGTGTTCCCTCCACTGGCTACAATGGTAGGCGAGGTGAACACTGAAGGATCCCCTACAATGGTTGCTTTTGAGTTTGGAGAAACAGCCGCCTACGGAAGAATTGCCGAAGTCGGTTCTGTCAATGGCAGTGAAGTACAGATCGTTTCCCTGCAACTCAGATCAAAACTTAACCATGATGATCCCAACACAGATTCCCTCGAACCAGGTACAACGTATCATTACAGAATTGTCGCTCACAATGAGTTCGGATCGGTTGTGGGTAAAGATATGACTCTTACAACCTTACCGGCGAAGGTGCCTCCAGTTGTTCATACATTACCACCTGCAAACATTGTTTAACATTAAAAGAAATCAAAATGAAAAATCAAGCAAAACTTTGGAACCTTAACTGGTTCGATGTTGGAAAAAGCTTCATCGTTATTATCGGAACATCCGTGTTCGGGTCATTGATCCCGATCATTCAAACCGGCGCTATCCCTACAAAATCTCAATTGTTTTTAATTGGAGGCACAGCCCTGGCGGCTGGATTCATTTATCTTTTAAAACAACGTGGAACGAATGAAAATAGGCAGCTTTTAAAGTAGGAAACAAAATGGATTTTTTTCAAATTTTCGAAATCGTATTCAGTTCGTATATGTAAAATAATTCATTCTTTTAAACTTAAAATGTTCAGAACTTTTCATGTATAAAGAGGAAAGTTTTAGCAAAATTGATTCAATTTTAGAATTCAAAAATTCACTAAATTGGCCATTCATTTGCTAGCAGAAAACTCCCCCCATGAAAGTAATTCGCTTTTCAGTTCTCATTACCTTGTTTTTATGTATGACAAATACGGGCATCTATTCCCAGGTCACTTCATTAAAGACGGCACAAGAGGCTTATACCCAGGCATTGCATGCGCGTTCAATGCATCAGATAATCAGGGCGCTGACACTCGTTGGCAATGCTTATAATAGAAACAACATCGATTCGGCCTATAAAGCATATTCTTTTGCACTGAAACTTTCCGACCGGTTCGGGCTGGAAAAATTCAGGCCGCAGCTGTTTTTTGAACTGGCAATGTTACATTGCCGGGGATTCAATTTTGAACCCTCTGTCGCCTTATTCGATTCATCAAAAAACGCAGCCTTGCGGTTGGGCGATTTTGCAGTTGTTTCGAATGTGCTGAACATGCTGGGAACGCTTCAACTCGACCTGTGGAGCGCCCGGGAAGCCAGAATTTTATTCGATTCAGCCTATGCGATTGCCATGAAACATCACCTGTACTTGCAGGCAGGTGTGGCGCTTGGGAATATTGCCCGTTTTATAAACGATCAGGACAGCAATGCAACAACCCTTAAAAAAGCTGTTTCCCTGATGACCAAAGATGGCAAGATTAAACCTGAAGCCGGATATATTTACATCAACATAGGGAGCGGGATGACAAATCCGGATTCTGCCATTTTCTATTATGAAAAAGCGTTGAACATCGGGAATGAAGTATCGGTACCTGAAATAACCATGGGAGCTTACAACAATTTGGCATACAGCTATCTTGATAAAAACGACCCGGGAAGGGCATTAGAGTTTCTTCAGAAAAATGCCATTCCCGTTGCAGTCGCTGACTCAAACTATGACTGGCTGTCGACACTGTACGATACCTGGTCAGACGTCGCGGCTACGAATCATGATGTTCCTGAAGCGTTGCGGCTGGCAAAGGAGTCGAGGAAGGCGCTTGAGACAGCAGAAAAACGAAAATCATCGAACCAGGTCAGGCTGCTCATCATGTTGCTCGAGGTCAAAAACAAAGACCTGCTATTGAGCGCTTCGCAATTGAAGGTGACCTCGCAGGAAGATTCGATCCGAAATCTGAAATTCCTGATTCTGGCCATAATCACCGTGGCAGCGTTGATCATTCTTGGCGCGTTGGGAATATATCAAAAGATGAAAATAAGGGGACAACGCAAAGAGCTTGAACTGATCAAGGGGCAGATCGAGATTGAAGACCATGAACGTAAGCGGATTGCCATGCAGCTTCATGACCTGGTGGGGCCACTGGATCAAAAGATGGTCGACCAGATTGAGCGGTTCACCACAACGGATGCAGAGATGAGGGACGGTTTGACAAGAGAATGGAAAAAGTCCTCATCAGGCATTCATGCGCTTTCGTACCATCTGAATCAGGCCATGGTCGAAGATCTGCCATTTCGTACCATGGTAGAAGGTATTTTTGAAGAATACCGCGAGCTCAGCAAACTGAACCTTTCCCTGGTGATGAGCCCCGGAATCGATTTTCAGCCAAAGCATCAGTTCCACCTCTCCTGCATCATCCGCGAATTGCTGACCAACGCCATGAAATATGTGCAGCAAGGCAACGTTACCATTACCCTTACAGCGGAACACGGAAACCATTATCTGATATACGAGGACCATGGTGCAGGGTTCGACCGTGAAAAAATCAACCATCAAAGCATGGGAATAAACAATATTTTTGAAAGGGCCATGCTGATGGGCGGGCGGGCCACACTAAACACTGCCCCCGGAAAGGGAACCAAATGGATCATTGCAATACCTGACTGAAAGGAGTATGAGCGCTGAACATCAAAATTCAATAAGGTTATTGGTCATTGAGGACAATGCAACCATCGTGCTGGCAGGCCTGCGCAATTTATTTCGACCCGTGCGCGACCAGATCCAGGTAAGCGAAACAGCCACGAGCGTTAAGGAGGCCATTGAAAAAATGGATGCCGGCTCCTTTGATGTGATCCTTCTTGATCTGATAATTCCGGGAACTACACCCAAAGAGAACATCCGGGCGCTGAAAAGGAAATTTCCCCTGAAACCGGTTTTGATCTACACCTCCCTCGATTCAAACCTGTGGCGCAGGACCATGTGGAGCCTGGGAGCCAGCGGGTATGTTCATAAAAACGACGGGCGCGACAAGCTGAAGAGTGCCATTGTGAATGTCTTTTCGGGGAAAATCATCTATCCCGAAGATGTTTCCACCGGCAATGAAACCATTGATTTCGGGCTTGAATCTCAACCAAACACGCTGTCCATCATTGAGAAAGAGATCCTGACCATGCTGGTCAATGGGGTAAAATACAAAGAAATCTCCAATGTATTGAATGTCAAGTCCAACACCATTGACGCAACGATCAGACAACTGCGAGTAAAATTCGGGGCAAAATCAACGCCCCAGCTCATCTATATTTTATCAGAACAGGGATTGCTCTAAACCTCAGTTTTTTCTCTCTCTTCTTTCCGATTTCACCGAAAATGCCTTTTTGGAAATATCCGGTCGCCAATTTGGTGTCCGGTTCCGCCACCAAATCATGTTGCTTTATTGCACATAAACAGCAAGATAGTCGTTTTGAGGTGCTTATTTCTTACGGAAATCCGATGAGATTTTTCATGAATTCCGTTCTTGATATGTATTTTTTTTTATTTTATACTTGCCAGTCTAACATTAACACACTCCTAACATGAAAAAAGTCATCTTATTATCCGCACTATTTTCTTTCCTGTTCCTGGTCATGCAGGCACAAGTTGAAAAAATCTTACCCATACCATCTTTCAGGGTAGCTATCGACAGCGCATATGTCCGGTTCCAGGAAAATATCCACAGGAATAGCCTTGATGTTTCCCGGGCTAAACGCATTATGAACGTTAAGATCATCAGCAATAGTTTAACCAAACTAAATTGCCAGGCTCAAGTTTCAGTTTACAGCCTCGATGGACTTGATACGTTAGGACCATTTACTGTTTTATGCGGTAACACATTGATGGTTGAAGTTGATGAACGTGAATGGGGAGTCTTGGTTCAAACTAATTCAAGCATCTTGACAGATGTATGGATTGAATAGATAACAGGTAGAATACTTTATCTGAATTAATTAATTCTCTCAAACTCAACTGTTCAATTTTAGCCGGGGCCTCGTTTTTTACAGGATCTCATCAATATTAAACCAGCAGGATATAAACGGAAAATTCTTTTTCAATAAATAAGTTCAAAGTATTCACTTAAAAATCCAAACCAATAGAACAATTCTTTCATTATTACTCGTATTCATCGTAATACAACTTTCAGGTCAAACAAACGATGACTCCTGAAAAGCTGTCTGCTTAGTAAATTGTAAATAGATGTTTGATAAGTTATTTAGATATATAAAAGTGAAAAAATGAAAAATGTTAGTCATCTATTACTGTTTCTTTCAATCCTGTTCGCCAACGACTTAAATGCACAACCAGGAAGCCTCGATAAATCATTTGGTATCAACGGGATAGTTACAACTGCAATGGGTGTTCGAGATGCTAAGGTAGCATCTATCGCAATACAAACCGATTCTAAAATTGTAGCAGCAGGCTATTCCAACAATGGTAAAAATCTTGACTTTGCATTAGCACGATATGATACAAATGGTTATTTAGATGAAACATTTGGCAATAACGGTAGAGTTATCACAGAAATAGGTTCCGGAGATAATAGTATCAGATCGGTGATAATACAACCTGATGGTAAACTTGTCGTGTCAGGATATTGTCCCGATGTCTCATTTTACGATTTTGCTTCCGCACGGTTTAACACGGATGGTTCTTTGGATAAATCCTTTGGCATTGACGGCATAATAATAACTTCTTTTGGTGACTTTAGTGGCGCTTTTTCCTCTGCCATTCAGTATGACGGGAAAATAGTGGTTGCGGGTTTTACGGGTTCCCCAAATTCGTTAGGTCATAATGTCTTTGCTTTGATTCGATACAATACAAATGGCACATTGGATAGTACATTCGGTATAAACGGCAAATTGACAACAGCCATTCGCAACATAAATGATGTCGCAACTTCTATTGGCGTTCAGTCAGATGGGAAAATTGTTGTAGCAGGACATTCATATTATCAAAATAACAATGGCCTGGGACCTGATTTTGCTCTGGCCCGATATAATTCGGATGGTTCACTTGATACCACATTTGGTATTGACGGAAAAGTAATTACAATCATTGGTATATTCAGTTTGGCCACAAAACTAACAATCCTGAATGATAATAAAATTCTTGCGTCAGGGTCCACCTACAATGGCTTAGATTGGGATTTTGCCCTGGCACAATATAACACTGATGGTTCGATTGATAACTCATTTGGAAAAGATGGAATTGTAACCACTGCCATTGGGTTAGGCAATGATTATGCTCACTCCTCAATAATACAACCCGATCATAAAATTATTGTAACCGGATCGTCAGTCGATGATCCACATACTAACTTCGCTTTAGTGAGATATAACCAAGATGGTTCTTTAGATAATACCTTCGGGTCAAACGGGATTGTGACTACAGCCATTGATTCTAACAATTCTTACCCATTTTCGGTAGTGATGCAAAAAAACGGAGAAATTGTTGCAGCAGGAGCTACACGTTTAAATGATACAATAGCAGATTTCGCCTTAGTCCGATACATTTCGGGATTGAACATCGGAATCATTGATTATCCAATTTCTGATAATTCCGTTCTGGTTTTTCCGAACCCAATCAGTCAGCAGGCCACTTTAGAATATGTTTTGAACTTTGAGGAAACTGTTTCGATTCGTTTGATAGATATGAATGGCATAACAATAAAAACACTCCAGAACAATCAAAAACAACAAGCTGGATTACATGAACAACAAATAAATCTAAACGATGATCTTCCTCAAGGCATCTATCTTATCATAATATCAATAGCAGGAAGGCAGGTTAGTGTTAAAATAGTCAAAAAATAACGGCTATTCGACTGATATTAAATGCATAAATCAACAGCAACAATTATGGAAGGAGGTACAGACTAATGAGGAGGGATTCCTCTGCTATTGGCCAAACAGAAATCAAAAATTTTCATTTTTATTCGGTTCAAATCAACCGGTTTTTACCTAAAGTAGTTGAGAATTGTTTTATAAAAATAAAAAATGAAATATGAAAACAAAAATATTAAAATTGTTATTAACATTCATTTCCCTTACATATTTGATGTCTCCTAATTTACTTGGTCAATTTCATGTGGACCCGGAAAGTTGTACTATTGAATACGGAAATATTTATAGGGGTGATAACATGAATTTCACTGTAAATGTCATTGATTATGAACCGGGTATGTATACATATAGTGTCACGATCGTTGATAAGGACAATTATGCACCTTTTATCGCAATAAATCCTGCAACTTTTACAATCCAATACGTATCAGAACCTCAGACAATTACTTTTAGTGGGATTATACCCAACAATTGGCCTTTTGGTTCGCATTTTTTTTCATTAATATCGTCGATGTAAATAATTCAAATAATTTTGCAAATATTACAGTATTTTATAATTTGCCCCCTCCTGGTGGTTTTGAAGATGATATACAGATTACACAATATAATAGTAGCTTTTCAGTAGGTGACCCACTACATTATCATGCTGTTTTTGATGACGAGGATCCCTTTGGAGATTACATGACTACCTGGTTTTTAAAAATGGAAATTTATCCATCTGGGCAAAATTACACTTATAAATATCTTGATCAGGGACAGGGAGGTATGCCAACTTACGTTGATTGGAGTTTTAACGCCGGTGCTCTCCCTTCAAATGGCCCTTTAATTCGAAATAATTTAGGTCAAGTATTAGGAAAGCTCACAGTATGGGGGGCTGATAATGATGGTTATACTCATACGGATCAAAGGTGGTTTGGAATAAACAAAGATATGAAAAAGCTACTTTTTATTATCCTGACAGCCATTTCAATTCAGGCCATATCACAGGAATTTGCCCCAATTGGAGCCAAATGGCATTATGACCAGGGAACTTTTAATCCTGACTTAACTACTTATCAAACTTTTGAGGCGATATCAGACACAATAATCAACGGGATCCCCTGCAGAAAATTGATGAAGATTTCAAGGTTAACAGGTACCGAGATTTCCTACTTGTATATGTATTCGGTTACCGACAGTGTGTTTTTTTATGCAGGAAACGGGTTTCATCTGTTGTATGATTTTGGCGCTATAACCGGCGACACCATCACTTTGGGTTATTATATAACATATGATGGCTCGCCTCTAAAAATGATCATTGATTCGACGAGTACAATAATCATCAATGGGGAAACCAGAAAATTACAATATGTTTCTTGTGGAGATGGAATGGTCATTGAGTTTGGAGGCATTGTTATTGAAGGAATAGGGAATATTGGATACATGTTCCCATCATTTGATCCGTCATTGGATGGCCCGCTCAGATGTTATGAAGATTCCAATCTTGGATTATTTATCAATCCGTATCATCCAAATAACGGATGGAATTTTCAGGATTGTGAACAAATAATAACAGGTATTGCCGGGAAAGAAAAGACCGCAGATATCATGATATACCCCAATCCTGCAACTCATTTTTTAAAAATTACCGATCTTGACCGACCAACTGAGTATACATTTTTTGACATCCAGGGCAAAGCCATTAAAAGTGGAATGGTTGTTCCTTCTCAATTAATAAACTTGAGAGACATACCCGCTGGTCTGTATTTTTTAAAAATCCGGAACAGTAAACTATTGACAATAAAGAAAATAGTAAAGGAATAATTTGAGAAAAAATCGATTGACCACAATTTTACCAGTAAGTTTGAATGAGGTAGCCAACCCCCACGCTGCTAAATCGGATGAAATTATCAACATGCTTGAAAACCGGATCAACCCAATGCCTGACTATATGATGGAGCAAATCCTCGTTGGAGAAGACACCGTAAGCGCAAAGGAAATTCTTGAAGCAAAGAAAGCATGGTGGGACAATGAAGGCACAAAAGCGTATCATCGTTTGCTGAATTATTTTAAAGGAGATTCCCTTACACTGGCTGATGAAGACAGCCTGAACTGGTTATTTGCTTACAGGAATACCCTTGCATCACAATATGATAAAGTGAACTGGCTTCATGCACAGGGTGAATACCAGCAAGCAGACAGTCTCCTTTCCTCCATTCCTGAATCTTTCAACTTCACACCATCTCAATCTGCGATACATAATGATTATATCAACTACTATACATTATCAGAGCAGATTCACAGTGATACATTGGGGATATTAAGAATTGACAGTGTAAAAGTTGCAGCCCTTCAGGCAATTGCAACATCAAATACCGGTATACCGGGCGCCTATGCCAGGAATTTGTTGATTGCCGCTGGTAAAATCAATTACGAAGAACCGATCATCCTACCCGATGATAACTTAAAAGAAACAAAGAAGGAGAAATTCAGAGGGGTAAAAGAATCTGATGATGCTTCAATATTAACTGTCTATCCCAACCCTGCACATGACTACTTCGAAGTTAAAATTAAATTGGACAAGTTTAGCAGATCCGCATTGATCAACCTATATGACGGAAATGGAAAGTTAGTGCTGTCTAAACCATTTAATGGCAAACAAGACCAGATTGTCTTTCCTGCTTCAAACCTGAAAACAGGATTTTACTTGATTGTACTTGAAGCTGATGGCAGGCGTTTGGATAACGTGAAAATAGAAATTTTAAATTAAGGGTTTTAAAGAGGTTGATGGATTGTTGTCAATCCATCAACCTATAATTTTTATAAAGTAATAATTGAACCATGAAAACAATTTTAGCAATCATAACCTTTTCAATTCTTTCCTTTGCCGCTATGTCGCAGGCATATCATCCGGTAATTGAAATGAACAAGTATTGGGATCAGTCAAATCAGGATGGCTGGAGCCCATGCTCATTGGAGCCAAGGAGATATAAATTTGTTGATGTATATACCACCATGAATGGTCACACATACCAAATGTGCAAGACCTATCGATTAAGGGGACAACCTATTGATGATCAAATGACGTGCCCTCCATTTGTAGCTGATACCATTCCTATAGAGACAAGTTGGCTACGTGAGGATACTATTGCCCGAAAAGTATACATATATTATCCTCTTTGGGAACCAAACCCCGATCAACTATTGTATGATTTCACTCTGAATGTGGGTGATACCTTACAATCGTACTATGCCGGTTATGGTTTTCCTTTGGTTCTCAGCGCCGTTGAAACAGTGACATTAAACAATGGAGAAATCCGAAAGAAATATGTTTTTGAGGAAGATCCATATATTTTCTACATTGAAGGAATCGGAGGCGGGCTGGGACTAGTTCTTCCATTGTATTTTTTTGAACATCAAGACAGAACGCTCTATTGCGTTAAAAAAGACGGAGAAGATATCTGGGGAACTGAATGCAACACGGTCTTCATAGCTGTAAAGAACGAACCTGAAATATCCATTTCCGTTTTTCCAAACCCAGTGGATGATGTACTCAACATCAACCTGAACAATATTTCGGAATCACATCCATTTTCTTTCGAAATGTTTGATTTAAACGGTACTAAAATCCTTACAACCAGATTGGAATCATCAGATAATGCTGTTTCATTGACTAACCTGAGTCCCGGCTTTTACATTTACAAGATCAGGTCGGAAGCAACGTTGAAAAATGGGAAATTGGTGAAATTGTAACATTTGATTATCATGAGGCTGGCATTGAATAATGCCGGATAATAAAATATCAAACAGCGCCTGACGTTTGTATTTCACGCTGTTTGATATTTTTATTTTTCTTGATTTCCAAACAGTTATTTAATATCTATATGTATCATGGCGCGATGTCTATTTCTTTTCGTAATAATTTTCAGTGGAAATGTATCCATTTCTCAAACGAATTTTTTCAAATGGTTTCCCACACCGGAACACGAGGTTACTTACGATGTTGCCCAGACTTCTCATGGGGATTATTTGCTTGTCGGGAAAAAAGGTGAGACGACCGAATCACTGCATTCATTTATTTTGCAGGTAAACCAGTATGGATCTATTGTTAACGAGATAGAATTTCCCAGTTTATCAGGAAATTCCAGTATAAATACCATTGATAAAATGCCTGGTTCCGATCATACATTTCTGTTAACGGGCTCACGTGATTCTGTTTCCCCAAATGGTTATTATTCAATACTCAGGCTAACGGTCATCAGTGATTCTTTACAAATCATCACTGCGAATGATTTTATTTCAGCGAAAGGTCGAAGGTATACTCCATGGAAAGGCAAATTTGTCGGAGACAGCAATTTTTATCTTCTGTATCAATATGATACCATTGGCGGTTCATATCCTCCCGACATAGGTGTAAGCAAATTTGACCTTTCATTTAAAAAAATATCGACGTTTCACCATGCGAGTCAATCTCCATGGTATGCTGCCCAGGATATTTTCTTCCGTGATACGGACCACACCATACAGATATTCTATATTGGACAGGATATGGAAGGGAAGTATTCTCTGGTACGCATTGTATCTTTGAGCAATAATCTCGATTTTATTGCCAGTTATCCCGGTCCAAATCAAATTGTTACGAATGTTTCGGCCACTCGCTTGAGTGATTCGCTGTTTTTTCTATTCGGAACGAATACGCAAACTTTGATTCTCCCGCATCAACATCTTGGTTGTTATTTGTTAAATGATACTTTGGTTGTTGTTAAATCTGTTGCTCTGTATAACAATCCTGATACGCTTCTCTATGCCGGACGCGGGGGTTTTAACCTGTCATTGAGCCCTGCAACTTCAACGGCCTTTATGACTGGCATCTATAATTTCGATCCATTAGGTCACGAATGGCAATCCACACCAACCTGGATTCAGCTTTCAAAGATCGATTTAACCCTGAACCTGATTGAAAATAACTTCTTCGGGGGCGATGCAGCTTACGTACCATATAGTATCAAACCAACCGCTGATGGGGGCACAATAATTATCGGGCACAGATTTGACTACAATATACCACAGAATCACCAATACGACATTTTTATCATAAAAACCGACAGTTCCGGCCTGATCGTGTCGCTCCCTGAGAACCAGAAAGAATTGATGTCGGAGGCAATACTTACGCCGAATCCGGGCAGTGAATATTGCATCGCTTTGCTTGGCGCGCAACATCAGGTGGCCACCCTTCGCCTGTTCGACATGCAAGGAACGGTCGTTTTATGCCGGGAAATCCGGCAGCAACAAACCAAAATCGACTTACCTGGTCTGGCGAAAGGGATCTATCCCTATACGTTCGAATGCGGGGGGAGGATTATTGGGAGAGGGAAATGGATAAGGGAGTGAATATAACCTGAAATATTTTTGCATTGAGAAATTATTGGGCTTACTGAAAATTAATTAAAACTGCTCTTGAAACTTGCGACCCTTGAGGCACTACAAAATGAATATATGAAATTGCCATAAGTACAACGTACATGCAAACCATGAATGATAATTTATGGCTATTCCATATGGCCCGAAAAAAATAAATATTATCACATGAAAAACATTTTTTTACCATAGGAATTTATTTGGTAAAAATACAGACCAGGCCAGGGCTTGAAAGTAAAAAGCTGGTGATTCAGTAAGAAATTTGATATCCAAAAATAGCAATATAGATTTAACTAAAGAACGGATGATCCTTTAGTTTCTGAGCCGTTTCCAACTTAGTGACCCTGATATATTTAAGAAACGATTCAGTTGTCCGCATAGGAGCAAAAATATAAAACATTTCATATTTGTAGACAAATCGAAACTGCTCAGCCCGGGATATGGCAAAGCTATTTTTCTGGAGAAGCGGGAGGTAT
>CAISJJ010000075.1 GCA_903885595.1 uncultured Bacteroidales bacterium | reverse complement strand
CCGACATCCTCCACACTTTTAATGAATGATTGAATGTCATTGGTAATTGGTAATTGGTAATTGGTAATTGGTAATTGGTAATTGGTAATTGGTAATTCGTCCTCACCGGTTTCGACCCTGAAATTGTATTGGATTCGGTGAAACTTTCGATCGAAGAACACCAGAAAGGAATAACCCGTCAAATACCCGCTGATTACAACATCGACAACACCTCCATGCGCGTTCTGAAACTGATCATGGGAAATACAAAGCTTTCAAACCGGTGGCATGGAATTGCGTAACACTTAATGCGGGACAAAAGACGGGATACTGGATGCGGGACAAAAGACGGGACACGGGACACTTGATCGTTTGAACTTCAATATTTATTAGAGAATTTTCCGTTAGTTATGTAAAATCCGTAACGTAAATTACGTAATTTTACAAATAAAATGACAGCCAGAAAAAAGTTAAATAATCCTTTCGTCACGGTCGGTTACGTTTCGCCGGAGTATTTCTGCGACAGAGAAAAGGAAACCGGTCAGATAGCGGAGATCATCCATTCCAACAGGAACCTGGCGCTTATCTCATTGAGGCGCATGGGAAAAACCGGGTTGTTGAAACATACCGGGTATTTGCTGAACAGGAAAAGCAACAACAATGAGCTGATCTATATCGATCTGATGCCGACACAATCAGTTTCAGACCTGCTCAGCGTGATCGGGACTGCACTTTTGCAAACCGGCCATTCTGAAAAAAATATCCTTGAAAAAATACTCGCTGCCCTGGCGTCGTTGCGACCGGGTTTCAGTTACGACACCCTGACGGGACAGCCCTCGCTTGTTCTGAATGTAATCAATGAAAATGAATTCAACCTGGGATTCCGGCAGTTGCTCTTTCTGTTCAGTTCGATCCGGAAAGAACGTTCGATTGTCCTGGATGAATTCCAGCAAATCCTGAGATATCCTGAAAAAAATGTTGAACATCTGTTACGAACCATCGTTCAGGATAACCCGCAGATTAACTTCATCTTTTCGGGAAGCGACAAACACATGATGGAAACCATGTTCAATTCACCTGACCGGCCTTTTTTTCAGAGTGTCGAAATGATGTACCTTGGTCCCATTGTGACAGAAAGTTACAGGGATTTTATTATGCACCATTTTAAAGCGGCTGGCGGTATCATTTCAGGAAATACGGCCGAAAGCATACTGGCATGGTGCAGAAACCATACATTTTATGTCCAGCATTTTTGTAACCGGTTATATGCCAAAGGGCTGAGTGAAATCAACGAGGAAACGATCAGGCAGGTCAGTTTCGAAATCCTCTCCTCCTACGAACCATTGTACCTCACATACCGCAAATTGCTCACTGCACACCAGTTTGCGCTTATCCAGGCAATAGCGGTCGAAAATGGCGTTTCCAAACCCTTCTCAGGTGATTTTGTCAGGAAATATTCCCTGAACAGCGCCAGTTCCGTTAAAACCACACTGGATGCCCTGGCAGGGAAGGAGATGATTGTCGGGAATAAGGATGGCTGGCAGGTATATGATGTTTTCTTTGCCCGCTGGCTGGAACATGGCTGGAAGCGGTTTAAAAGGGGCTGAACATTTAAATACGTAAAACAAAAAAGGGCCGCATCCCAACCGCCTCCTTTCCATGAAAAAGAATGATTGCCCCAGGTAAAGGGTAACAGAAAGGTTGGCCATATGGCCCGGAACATCGGTTGCTTTTTCAACAATGGCAACTCCTGCAACCCCATTCGATATTCAATGAAGGCAATCACGCAGTGAATACTTCGACATTCGATATTCAATATTCGACATTCGATATTCAATATTCAATATTCAATATTCGTTATTCAAGCTTGCATCTGGCCCGGTTGAAAAAGGCAGGTGCAGGAGAAATAAACCAGTAGAATCCTGAACCGGAAAATTAAGGAGTTTTGTACCTTTGTGTCGTGCAGATTGGAACACTTTAATAATTGAATAACAAATGCCTTATGTTTCAATGTTTTTCGGTATTATTATCAGGATGTTCTTCAGTGAGCATAATCCGCCACATTTTCATGCCGAGTACCAGGGAACTGAAGGGATCTTTGATTTTGAAGGAAAGATGATACAAGGAAATATGAAGTCAGCAAATGCTTTACGGCTTATCAAAGAATGGGCAGTTTTAAGAAAGCCGGAATTGGAAGAAAACTGGAAAAATATTTCCGAAAAGATTGGTATTAACAAGATTGAGCCATTACATTAATGCAAGGACTATGAAAACAGTATATATGCCAAGAGTAATTGATGCCAGTTATCTGCATGATTATTTCATTCACATTGTTTTCAGTAATGGGAAAGAAGGCAACATCGATTTACAACCCTTCATTGGACAAGGTGTTTTTGAACCATTAACGAACAAAGATTACTTTAAGAAACTTTTTGTTGATGGCTGGACAATTTCCTGGCCAAATGGAGCGGATATCGCGCCTGAAACGCTTTATGAGCTCACAGAGCAAGCCGGTATTATGGTGAATGATAAATGACGTACCCGCTTTAATCCGCCAGCATGTCGGGATTCAGCAGGATGTTTTAAGCATACCGGGCAGCAAGCGTGATTTTCCGTCGCGCAGTTACCTGGTTTTCGGTTGGCAACAAACTTAAAACTTAACCAATATTTTCCTCCCCTCTTTTCAGGTTGAACCGAAGGAGAAAAAACAACCTTGATCAAGAATAATATTTCGTATCTTCGTTATTGATGAACAGAATCAAAATTAAATGCCGGAAAATCAAAGTGAAAAATCAAAGTGTAGAACATTAGCTACGGCAAAAAAGTTGAAAAATTAAATTGCATAATTTGATTGATCGCAATCTTACCAGTGAAATTAAGGAACCTGCTTAGATGTCAATGACCCCACCCCGTCCCTCCCCTTGAAGGGGAGGGGGATGCTCTGCCAAGAGTGATATGTTGTATTCTGACAATTGTAATAGTAAATAGTATAACTGGTTTGAAACAGAAACATTAAAAATCAACGTCCTACGTCTCCCTCCCCTCCAAGGGGAGGGATGGGG
>CAISJJ010000074.1 GCA_903885595.1 uncultured Bacteroidales bacterium | reverse complement strand
TTCTTGATCTCCTCGCGGGTGTTCACCGTATGGTTGAAATAATCCTTTCCCAGGATGAAGAGGATGGGCAGCAGCAACCCGATGAGCAGCGCGATGGTATAGTTGAGGCTTTTCTTCGGGAAAACCACGCTGAACCCGGCGTTGGGTGCCTGGTCGATGATCTCGTTGTCGGGGGTGTTGGCGGCCCGGGTGATCTTATTCTTGTAATTGGGTGAAGTTAGGTTATGCTATTTTATAAGACTTATTACAGCATCCTCATGAATCAGTTCTGATAAATTAATTGCCGGAACAACAAATGTATTGAAAGATGAATTTTCAGTTTTGGCATGCAGGATACCACGGGTGGTGCCAATGGTTACCATGGCCAGATGTTAAATCGTAATGCCGTGATTGATTTGCTAAAATAGATCAGCATGAGTCCCTGTACGAACAAGCTCAATAGTTCTGGTTTTATCATCTATCTTCCAGATAAGCAACCAATCTGGTTTAATATGACATTCCCAGTAACCGCTGTGGTTTCCCGATAGTAAATGAGGTTTATAATTCCGGGGTAAACTTCCAGCGCTTTCAAGTATTTCAAGAGCTTTACCCAATAATTCCAGGTTGAAATTGCGTTTGGCACATTTCACAAAGTCCTTTCAAACCTGTTTGAAGTTTTAATCTTATACACCCGCTGATTTTTTCAGGGTTGTTATCAATTCCTTTACTGATTGATAAGATTTTGTATGCCCTGCGTCAACCTCTGCCATGGCCTTCAGGGTTTCACTATTGGGCGTCTTCTCTTCCAAAACTTTGGCATAACGCGTAGTTTTCAAGAACTCAAGCATTTTCTGTGCTTCATTGGAACGAGTATCTATAAGAACTGTTGTCATGTTTAATATTTTAAAATTTGTGCAAAAATACTACTTTTTAGAATAAAAGATGCTTAAAAAAGCGATTAAGTGATTAAGTGTAACGCCTGCTTGCAAAACAAATCTAAAATCGTAAAATCTTGTCACGCGTCACGCGTCACGTGTCACGCTTTTTTGTCCCGCGTCCCGTGTCACGTGTCACGCTTTTTTGTCCCGTGTCCCGCGTCCCGTGTCCCGTCTTCTCTTCTTCTTCCCAAACACCCTCTCCCTCCACGTCTTCTTCCTTACCATCTCCGCATGGTGCGGAAGGCCTCGGCGCTGGTCGATTTGGGCGAATCGATCACAACCCTGATCCCCGGCTTTTTGTTGTGCACCAGGTGGCCCAGGAACAGCCCGCATTGCACGGCTGCAAGCATGTTAGGCGGCGAAAATTATTTTTTTGAAAGTTTGATCTCTCGAAGTTTAAAGAGTTCATCTGTCGTAATAATATTTGTAAATCCCTTTTTAGCTAAACCTTTTTGTAAGGCCTTATCGCCAGACCATAATTTGCATCTAAAATATTTTGCAAATGCAACGTATGCCACGTCTTTAGGATCTATTTCTTTTACCAGATGCTCTGAGGATATCCTGATTGAGAAAGGAATATGTATTTCGGAAATGAATGAAATTGGTTTGTAAACCTTATCCTCGATATGAAGCAATTCTGAACTTGAGTACCCGGAAATTAAAAGTATCTTTTTATGGTACTTACGAATCTCATCTTTTAAAAATCGAGGCGCAATAAATTCAAAGATATTCGGGGAATTGAGTAAAACATCCCCAATTTTACCATTTGTATTCAGAATGGCGCTGAAAATAATATTGGCATCAACAATGATCCTCATTGGATAAAGCTGTTCTTATTCTTTTCCCACCACACTTGGTTGAGTTCATTAGCAAGTTTGTCAGCATCAGATTGTTTTGCCTTACTTTTTGAAGTTATCTCAAGATATTCTAAATAATCCATAATTCGCTGAAATCCAAATGCATCAACTTTTGGTGAAATTTTAATAAGTATTTGATCTTTTGTTTTTTCGATAATCATATGCTGAATCTTTACTCCAAAGGTACAAAAAGTAGTAACATCATGGAATTGGGTGTTATTTTAATTTTTGCTGCCTAACAACTAAAAAGATTCTTAAATTTATCAGGCTTATACTGCGATTCTGCATATATCCTTGATCCCAAACCAAATTCCTTTAAAGCATAAGAAATTTGAGAAATATTCAGTCCCCTCGAGGACAGCAATCGTTCATCAGAAATTTGATTAAGAGTCATTATGATTTTTGATGGAAGCACCGGCCGGTAATTTGGTTCTCTTTAGTAATTCAATGTTTGGTTGACATATTGTGTGAAAATTGACGAGTATCTCTATTACCCTGTCAATACTTATATCAACTGAAAACTTTTCTAACTCTTCTCTTTTCATTTGCTTCTCTCATAACAGGATGATTCGTGACACGACGGTGCAACAGGATAACACGGTAATTTTTCCTTGAAGTTGAGGGAAATGTTACTGCATAAGCGGCCTTACCTGGTGCGTGACCTCCGCTTAGTTTTTGGCAACCGGTGTGCTGTCATAGCACCAGGTTCAGACGCGTTGCAGTGACATGACCATTTACGATTTACGATTTTTTTGTCACGCGTCACGCGTCACGTGTCACGCTTTTTTGTCCCGCGTCCCGCGTCCCGTGTCCCGTCTTTGACCGGCCATGATGATGTCTAGGTGGTCGATCCCCGAGGGTTTGATCACCTGCTCCAGTGTGTTGCAGTTTAGAAGATTCGTCGAAGGGGGTGTTGCAGGTGGATAATCTGCGAAATATTATGTAAAATTATAAATTTCTTATCCATCACTGAATTTTATTATTAAATTTGCAAGTAATCTGAAACACTTGGAACATTGGTGTGAATTCCGGTATTTGCAGAAAAACTTGTTATGAGAATCATTAACCAACAACGGCTTGCTGATTTTGCTGTTAATCATGCGGATTCCATAAAAGCCATAAACAAATGGGCCGAAACGTTAACTAATGGAAGTGCAGATGTACGTTTCATAGGCAGGCACACATGCAGAATATGATAAAATTAACTCCAAAACGGTATAGATATGGATTCGACGGATGAAAAATTGAAAGCAGGTAATTACCAAAAAATAATGGCACGAATTGAGGTAATCACACGGTATGCGACTGAAAATGGTGGTTTTAAGGCCATTGAAAAAGATTTGCTAGATGAATATTTAACCCTTGCAACCTCAGCTGCCGACTACGAAGACAAAGTTCTTAAACTCATGCCCCTCAAGGAACCAACTCCACTTGTGCTTCTTATTGAAGATGCAATGCACAAGCGCAGGATGAAACAGCGTGATCTTGCCAGGGAACTTGATGTGAGTGAAGCAAGGATCAGTGATATCCTGAGGGGGAAAGCCAATATTGGCATGTCGCTCGCAAAAAAGATCCATCAAAAACTTGGCATCGACGGCAACCTCATCCTTGAGAATGCCTGATATTATTTCACCAGCAGGTCGGCTTCGGTGAGAGGAACACTGGTGGGGTGTCGAAAAAAGACAAGGGTTAAGTGATCATATAAGCCTTATTACAGCATCCTCATGGATCAGATCCGATAAATTAATTGCCGGGACAACAAAAGTATTGAAAGATGTATTTTCAGTTTTGGCATGCAGGATGCCACGGGTAGTGCCAATGGTTAACATGGCCAGATGGTTCAGGAATCCTTTGGGAATTGTAAGTGATTTCGTCTCATCGTTGATCATTTCAGTCCAGGCTTCCTGTTGGATACTAAAATGACAACCTGCCTCAATGATGATAAATGGTTATTGATACTTTTTTGTTTTATCATGCGAAATGCATTTCATTCTCTGCAAATGTTTCTTTTTCAGGCTGATATTTACTTTTGTTGTGATATGTATGCTTTTCTGAACCGATAGGCTGCGCGTTGTTCCGGTTAATATTAGCAGCGACAGAGGAATTCCCTTTTACAAGCAACTGATTTGATTCGAATTGAGGAACAGATATCAAATTGATCCCAAGGGCTTTTTCAATCTTACAAATCGTTTCAAGACCTAAATTTTCACCACCTTTAACAACTTTGTTTATGTACTGGGCGGAAGGTCTCCGCCCCGGTCGAATCAAGGACAGTAGAAAAAAGTATTGACTTTTATCGAAGTGAATCAAACAACCCAAATTTCTTTTTGGTTTTTCCTTTTATTGTGTGTGCCCAATTAAGCGTTTGTCTAATCAAGGATAAATCTTCTCCAGAAACATTACCAATTACTGCAGCCGGGCGGTTTTGTATAATGATTTGGATTTCTGAAATATCTCTTATAATCAGGTCTGAACAATCGATCCATGAATTGTGATCCAGATAAGGTCGTCCCTCCTTCTCGAAGAAAATGTTCAGGCTTTCCAATTCAATTGACCAGGCCGCCTTTTTATTGAGCTTCGAATTAATATAGACTGAAGCAATGCTGATTTCATCAGTAGAAATACCGACAATAATAAATCTCTTTGTCTTAGGTGGATTTGTGTCTTTTACAAACAAGCGCAATACTGATCCGGGCTGTAAATATTCCGGAATTTCCATTATTCAAAAACAGCATTGCTTGTTTCAACCCAGTCGCTGATATAGGAAAGCATCTCTTTATTGGCACCACCAGCTTTGGCAATATCAAGTGTATTCATTTCACTATCATGAAATGCTTTTTCCCATGCTTTATCGTGCGATTCAGAAGATAGTCTGTTAAAACTAAAATGTTTAAACTTTGATGCATAATGACAGATCAGGGCCTGAGCCGATTCAGGAATATATTCCTCATCAGCATTTGCCTTTGCTAAAACAAGGCAATGACCTTCAAGCTGAAAATATGTAGTAAGATCAATATCCGAAATGCGCCCATTGCTTCGCAAGGATTTGAAAATGTCATATGCCAGTGATGGAACCGGACCATTTGACATCGCGAAGTATTTATCGTTGGTGATGGGCTTGCCATACTTTGCCAAATGCTCACGATCTGCAAAGTATAATATTTTGAACACTTTATGGAAATCAGCCCTCCCTCCCAACTTATTTATGGCAAATAGAAGGGAATGGATGATTGTGAAATATTTCTCCTGCAAATCCATCTTTTTTGAGTCTTCAAAAGCATCGGTAAAGATACGCATTTTTCCGCTCTAAATTAATTCAACAGCTTGTAAATTTAAACTATTCACTCTCTTCAATACCACGCTCTTACACTGCATCATTTTTTGGTCAAACATTACAACATTTTTACCAGTGGGATGTAACGAACTACTAAATCGAATACCGCTTGCTCCCGTAAAGACTTTTATGAATTCGCAAATAAACTGATTCGGGGTTGCCTTGATCTTAGAAATGGATAATACATAGTTTAAGCATTTAATGGTGATTTCAGGATTTGAATCATGTCATTCCTTTTGCTTTTATTCAATCTCAATGCAAGACTTAACTGGTTAAGTTCCTTGTAATATCTTCGGGATAATACATTTTCAAGATCCCTTCTTTTCATTTGTCCGATAAATTGTCTGTTTAATTCCTGGTTTGGAATATTCCTGATCAGTTCATAACACTTGTGAAACTGATTAAAACTTGTCATTTCAGGTAGTCGTCCGTAATAAGCTTTTACAATAGATTTATATTCTTGTGTATGAAGAATATGCATAATAGTTTCAGCATCTACTTCGGCGTTTGACGTTGCATCTCGTTGAAGAATAAACTTTTGAATGCGATTTCCATTAAAAGTAATTAAACCTACCCCAACATCATATTTTTGATAAAATGCGAGCTTGCTTTCCGGTATAATGATAAAAATTTTATTGAATGCCTTTCGGTAATTTTCAAGTTGTAAAGTCAACCGGTTATCAGTATCAAACTCGGTTTTAATTTCAAAAACTTTTGATTCACCAT
>CAISJJ010000073.1 GCA_903885595.1 uncultured Bacteroidales bacterium | reverse complement strand
TTCCCATTCGATAGCGCATCCAAAACGTGAATTTTTCATCCGGGAATTGAGCAAGGCATTTTTCATAACACGGCTTGCCCTGGCAGGGGGTCATGGGTTTTAAATCAACCTCATCCTCACTGCTCGCTATTTTTTTGCATTGGAGCGTTGGCACCTCCGTAACATAAAGCACGGGGTCACCCGGTGCCGCCGGAGGCCCCTGTTCACCCTCCTGAAGGATAACAAGCCTGGCTGGTTTCTTTTCTGCTAACAATGCCTTGATCGTGGCTTTGTTTTTTTTCATCAAGGCCTCTATCAGTTGGGCCTTCCTCGCGTTCTCTTCTTTCATTGTGCAAGGATTTTTTTAGCAAGTTCAACTATTTGCGATTCTGACATGGTTTCAAGCTCCGTTCTCATTTCGGCTTGTACATTGATCGATTGCAAGGGTGCAATAGAATATTTCAAAAGTTTTTCAAAGAAAATTAACTGTTGTTGTGGTTCGAGTTTTTCATAACTCTGCTGTATTGACGCCCAATTGTGAGCAATAAACGCCGATATATTTGCCCGAATGTCAGCCGTTGCTTTGTCTTTTGCCCCCTTTGGCCGCCCTTTTAAGTTTCCTGATTGCCCTGGCTTGAACATTTCTGTAAATTTTTTGTTGTTTACAATCTCCCTGTCAAATCCTGTTCCTTTTTTTTTAAGAATTGAAATTGAATTTATATTTAAGTGTGCGCGTTTTTCGCTTTTAAAGGTTACGCCCCTTAGTTATAAATTACTTTTAGTTATACTATTATATATGGGTACACCTCGATGGCCATTTTTGGCTATGCTGCTTGGGTACACCTCGATGGCCATTTTTGGCTATGCTCTTTGGTACACCTCGATGGCCATTTTTGGATTTTTATTTGAAGTATTGTCCTGGATTAAAATCATGTTTGCAAGTAGTTTTAAGCATATAAAGTTGTGTTTTCATTATGTAATCAGAATTTTCCCTAATCCATGTTTCAAGAAATTTACTAAAAATGTCGGGGTTGAAATGATGCCTGTAAGAAGCTCCCGGCACCCATGCCCGTAATTGATTTATCTTGGTGTCGAATTTGGATACATTGCTTTGGTTGGTTGGTGTTGAAACTGGATGTACAGAGGTGCCATGTTCCAGCGTTTTATTTTTCATATAAACTCCCTGAAATGCTTTCAGGTTTCGATAATCAGGTATGTGGATTGATGGTGCTTTGTGGCCTGCGATGCCTTGGCTCCAGTCAAGCAACTTATAGTTTTTCAGTGCTGTAAGCGTTTTGTAATACGTGTGCTTATTGCCTATTGCGCTGCCGTGCATTCCGGCCTCAATAGGAACATCTAACCAAAGAGGCCAGCCCGCTTTATTGCCTTTGAAAAGAAGGAAGGCAAATAAGGCTATTTCCGGTTTGGTGAATGTGGGCTGCCCCTGTTCATGCATTTCGTAAAAGACACGTAGCTGATAAAATATGTCAATTCGGTATTGCTTTTTAGTATCTTTGCTCTTGTTGTTTTCCATTGTTGCAAATTTTTTAGGGTGTCGGGTGTTGGGCTGTCACCCGTTTTTCGTTTAGGTTAAAGATGATTTGTCTGGAAAATGTTCCCCGTAATTTTGCGACGTATAGTCCTGTTCCGGTCCAGATTTATGCTTAAAATAATCGTTATACCAGTCGTAAAAGCCTTGAAAGTCTTTAACAATAAGGTAGATGCCGCCCGCCTTTTCAACCTCCGCCTGATATTTCTTTTGGTGTTCGGATTGACGGTCACGGCCTATCTTGATTTCGATCTTCAAACTTCGGCCTTGGACTATCAAAGATACGTCTGCTGATCCTCGGGTCATGGTACCTGGGATCCATTGCAGGGTGCCAATGGATCGTTGGTGTCCCAGCACATCGGTAAAGGTTTGCCGATGGTCAATTGTCCTGCCTGAAACGCTGATTCTTTCAGCTTGGCCGCCCGTCAACTTGATAAAGGCAATTACGCTTTGTGTGAGTTGGTTTGCTGTTCGTTCCCGGTATTTCGGCCTGGGTAATAGTTCAGGCCTGATTTCAGGATAACGCCGTTTCAGGTTCTCCCATGCCAAGGAATTTAAAACCTTCAACCCTGATATTGCACGGGGTGGGTGGTCGGTACCGTTTAAAGCTGATCCGGCCTTAAAACGGGATTTCTGCGTGTTTGTGGTCATTGTGATACCAGGGATTCGGCAGCGGCCTGTTTGATCTCATTCCTGGTCATGCGTTGACCTTCGCCCAGCCATTCGAGCAAGGTTGATTTCCTGAAGTAAACACGGCCACGCTTTTTTACAGAGGGTATTTGCCGATTGTAAATATACGCGTAGACCGTACTTCGTTGCACCTTCAGGAACTTTGCAGCCTCCTCAACTGTCATGATGTCGTCATGATCAAGGTCGGCCTGTGTCGGAGTGGAGGACAATAAAACATCTCGTACCCATCCTTTGAAAATCGGTTCCAGTCTTTCGAGTGGTAACGAAAATAAAATTTGCTCAGTCATAAGTTTGTTGTTTATGCTGGCAAAAGTAAATCAGTAAAAATGGGTGCAAGGGTGGTGCAAGGGCTTGCAGTGGAGGTAATACAATGATTATCAGTTACAAAAAATTTGCAACTTGCAAGGGCTTGTTATCGTAATTCTCTCTCTTTTGCGTAATAATCATTTTCCGCCAATGCTTTGGCTGCTGGATATTTTGCCAGTAGGTTGTCTCTGACAAACGCTATGTTTTTAAGATTCATAGGGTCATCTTTGCCGCACATACCTATGGAAATATAGAGATTCCGAACGTTTTTATGTGAATATGTGAACTTGTGGTCATGTAACAACCTCTCCCAGTGTGATTTTTCAGGCTTGGGCATAACCTTCCCTTTTATCAGGTAGTAAAAGAACATGGCAACCTGTCCGGCTGTTGGCCCTTCGGGTTTCCTTTTGATCTTCGTTTCATCCGGGAAGTACAATAAGATCAAATTACGGGTTTGCTCAATGACATTAAACATGGATAGATACGGGTCATGTTCGGAGAATCCCGCGGATGAAATCTCCGGCTTGTGATCCTGGTACCAGGCAATGTAAAAATCGATCAATGGCATGAACTTACCTTTAACAACTGTTTTAAGGGCATCCTTATCCGGTGCCAGTAAAAATTGGTTCTCCAATTCGGCGTTGAAATCCTCATATTTCACCCTGGCACCTTCTATGTACGGCCAAAAAATGGAAAAAGGATTGTTCAGTATCTCCCCTGTGGCTTTTACGCTCTGAATATTCCACTTGGTAGCTTCGTCAATAAACTGTTGGAGGTGTGCCCCCCATGTATTAATTTTCTCCATCTTCATCATTTTTGGGTAACAGCATTTCGGCCCAGGAACGTTTCTGATCAATCTCGAAACTGCCCAG
>CAISJJ010000072.1 GCA_903885595.1 uncultured Bacteroidales bacterium | reverse complement strand
CGACCAATTGTCGGAGGTTGAGAAACTTGTTTTTACCGGGTTGATTTTCCTGGGAAAATCAATGAATGATTCGGGAATCTCGCTGATAAAGCGGCTTGGTTCGCACATGGTAGGCGTACCCCAGCGATAACGGTTCTCAGCAAACGAGAGTGTCAGTTTCTGCTGTGCACGTGTAACAGCAACATAAAAAAGGCGCCGCTCTTCCTCCAGGTCGGTCCTTGAATTTAACGACTGGATAGACGGGAACAGGTTTTCTTCCATCCCCACCACATATACATAAGGAAATTCGAGCCCTTTTGCCGAATGCACCGTCATCAGGGTGACACGATCGACATCATCGGGATTCCCTTTGTCGGCATCGGTGATGAGCGCGATATCCTGCATGAATTCATCGAGTGTTCGCACTACATTGGGCTCGATTTCACCGGTTTCAATATTTGTTCTCGGCGATTCGGAAAATTCTTTTATGGCATTAAGCAATTCTTCGAGGTTTTCAAACCGGCTTACGCCCTCGGGTGTTTTATCATCATACAGCTCTTTCATGAGGCCTGAGGATCCGGCAATGTGCTTGGCAAGCTCATAGGCATTTTTCGAATGAAGCAGTGCCGCGAAACTTTTAACCATCGTTACAAACCCGTAAACTTTCTGTGCTGTTGCTTCAGGTAGCCGGAGGTTGTATTCCACCGGATTCTCAATGAGCTCGAAGATGCTTTTTTTATGTTCATCGGCGGTGATGATGAGTTTCTCGAGAGTGGTCTTGCCGATACCACGAGCAGGGAAATTGATGATCCTGAGTAAAGCATCTTCATCGCGGTTATTGATGGAGAGGCGGAAATAGGCCAGCAGGTCCTTTATTTCCTTTCGCTGATAAAACGAGAGGCCACCATAAATGCGACAAGGTATGTTCAGCCTCCTCAGGGCCTCCTCGTGGGCCCGCGATTGGGCATTGGTGCGGTACAGAATGGCAAAGGCAACATTCTGCAACTGATGGTTCATCTTGTTTTCAAAAATTGACTGGGCCACCAGATTGGCCTCCTCGTTGTCGGTTGAAGCCTTGATCAGCTGAATATGCTGACCCTCTTCATTTTCTGTCCAAACCTCTTTAAAAAGCTGGTTTTTATTGTGCTCAATGATCTTATTGGCTGCGTTGACAATTGTTTGGGTCGAACGATAGTTTTGTTCAAGTTTAAAAACCTGGTGGTCAGGATAATCACTTTTAAAGTTCAGAATATTCTGGATGTTGGCCCCCCTGAATGCATAAATACTCTGGGCATCGTCGCCCACAACACAAATATTTTCATTGTTGGCAGCCAGTTTCTTGATAATCAGGTATTGGGCGTAGTTTGTATCCTGGTATTCATCCACTAGGATATACTGAAATTTTTGCTGGTATTTATATAATACATCCGGGTAATCGCGTAACAGGATATTCATGTTAAACAACAGATCATCGAAATCCATGGCTGAAGCACGTCGCATCCGTCCCTGGTACTGCGTGTACAGTAACCCGGTTTGTGGTTTACCGGCTGAGGCATCATATCCTTTTAACTCGGGACTCTCATTGTATTCTTCAGCAGAAAGAAGACTGGTTTTTGCGGAGGATATCCGGTGCAGGATATATCCCGGCTGATACAGTTTATCGTCAAGGTTGTTCTCTTTGATCAGGTTTTTCATAACCCGTTTGGTATCATCCGTATCGTAGATCGTGTAATTTGAAGGATATCCGAGCAGGTGCCCTTCTATACGTAATACCCTTGCGAACACAGAATGGAAGGTTCCCATCCAGACATTCCTGGCTTCGGGGCCGACAAGCTGGATAATGCGTTCCTTCATCTCCCGTGCAGCCTTATTGGTAAAGGTGAGTGCAAGGATATGAAATGGGTCCACCCCCTTTTCAACGAGGTAGGCTACACGATAGGTTAACGCCCGGGTTTTGCCCGATCCGGCACCGGCAATAACCATGACTGGCCCTTCCGTGGCTTGCACAGCATTACGCTGGGCTTCGTTCAGTTCGCTGAGAATATTTCTTGACATGATAAAATTTCGGCTGCAAAAATACTGGTTTCAGGGATACCCTGCCGGCGAACAGGCAAAACATATTAACAAAAAATCTGCTTTTTCAAATACTACAGATACAAAATTTCTGGAAACAGTTATCCGTAGTTCGGTGACGGTTACGAGTTGTCACTTTTTCCAGTGGTCGCGCGAATATACTTTTGTGTCGAAACTCGATTGAACCCAATTGCGAAAACACATTTATAATGAGAATAAAACAAGGACACCATAAATCCAATTTTATGAAAACCTCAATTTTTAAATTCGCCCTTATTGCCGGTCTCGCCGTGATCCTGTTATCAGGCTGCCGCAAAGACTTTGTGACCCAGCCATCAGAAGCTACAAAGGTTTCTTCCATGGATGACCTCAAGGTTTCCGGTAATTTCAACTGGGAAATGACCAGGGAGGTTACCCTTCAGATCGGGATGAACTTCCCCGGTGTGGAGTACCAATACAACTCTGTGATGATTTATAACGGCGATCCTGCAAATGATGGCAAACTGGTTTACCAGGGATTTGCAGGGAATGACGCTCCGATGGTAGCGAAAATGAGAATTCCCACGGCTATCAGCCAACTTCATATTCAGCTGGTGCCCTGGGGACAGCCCAACCTGATCGTCATCCTTCCGGTGAGCAGCAATATTGTTTACACTTTCACAGAATCTTCCCTGAAAAATACCAAGAGCGTTGTTTCGGTGGGACCCGACTGCAGCGCTGCAACCGACCCTTTTATACTGACGGGAAATTCAGCAAAGACGATCGATGACGGCAATACCTATTATGTTACGACCACCTATTCGGGCGATGTGACAATTAAAGATGGTAAACTGATCATCTGTGGTTTATTCACCGGGTCAATTGATATGGGACAGAATGGCCCCAAACCAATGAGTTACCTTGAAGTTTCTGCTTCGGGAACCATCGGCAGTGCCGGAGCGCCCGTAACCATTTCGAAAAAGGATAATTCAAGATTCTCGAACTGGGGGACTGTCCACATTGCGGGTGTTTTCACACCTCAGGATCTGACTGAGAATTATAATGTTATGACCGTTTATGGACAATATAACACCAATGGCAGCAATGGCAAACTGGTTAACTATGGTATATTAAAAATCAACAGTCACTGGAATGTTATCAACTGGGTTGAGAATTACAAGACCATCGAAGTGTTCGGCGACATGAACTGCAACAACAGCGATTTTCTGAATGCCTGCAAACTCATTGTTCATGGTACTTTTCACCTGAACAACTGCCGTTTTACAAACCAGACAGGCTATATTAAATGCGACCTCGAATTAAAGGTGCAGGGCGGACAGGGATTCATGAAACTGATCGATCAGTCGATGATTGAAACCTATGATCTTACTGTGAACGCAGACATAACCGGTATAACTACCGCCGCTGCCCCGGGAACCAGGAATACGATCAAGGTAACCCATGATTTCAGATTCGACGGTCCGAATGTCATTACTGGTACCATTGAAGCCGCACAGACCACCGGTGTTCTTGTTCCTGCTCATGGAGGTCCTTCGAATTTCACCGGGGGTGCAACCTTTGTTTCCTTTGCCAACATGACCAATTCGATTCCATCGACTGAATGTAATGGCGGTGGTACCAATCCACCGCCACCACCGCCACCACCTCCCGTTAATAACTGGGTTGAAGGAACGGCCGTATATGAAGACCTCTGGCCTGGTAAGGGAGACTATGATGTAAATGACCTGGTCATGGCCTATAAATTCAAGCTGGTTACAAACAACGAGAATAAAGTAACCGATATTGTCATTAAGTTGCTGGTAAAAGCTGTAGGTGCAAGTTTTAAGAATGGCTTCGGAATTCAGTTCGATAACCTGGCCCCATCGGATATTGCGTCGGTTACAGGTTCCAACCTGCAGCGCAACTATATTACACTGGCTTCAAACGGCGTTGAGGCTGGCCAGTCTAAGGCCGTTGTCATTGCCTTTGACGATGCCGATAACGTGATTCATCGTGCCGGTTCATCATTTTTCTTCAATACAGAACATAATGCCCCGGTTGGAACCGCCGACACGGTCACCCTGAATATTCACCTTGCCGTACCGATGCTGAGTACTGTTGTCGGAACGCCACCATACAATCCATTTTTAATAAGAAATCTGGAGCGCCAGGCGGAGATACATCTTCCTAACTATGTTCCGACCTCGCTTGCCACCGATTGTTCATATTTCGGAACAGTTGATGACAACAGCATCCCGGCATTTGGCAGGTATTATAAAACTGTTACAAACCTGCCCTGGGCGCTTAATATCCCTGTGACCTTTGATTATCCGTGGGAAAAGACAAGTATCCTGGATGCCTATAACTATTTTGCAGCCTGGGCCCAGTCCGATGGTGTTCTTCATCCTGATTGGTATCTCGACCTCAGCGGTTATCGCAATTCGGCCAATATCTGGCATCCGTAGGGAATAGAGGAATCAGATCATTCGCAGGCACATCCATTCATTTGTTCATTCAGGTGCCTTGCCGGCAATTAAATCACCCAACTGTTATTTATTCGACGACCACTTCAATTGCCCCGGCCTTAAGCCCGGGGCAATTGATAATTAATAGCGATTGCATTTTGAATTTGTCAGACGGGAAGCCAATTTTGCCATCTTAACCTGATTGGTACACCAGAATTACACATACAATTACGAATGAATCAATAACAGATACGAAACGAAAATGAACACTTATCTGTAAAAAGGTTGCATTTGCTTATTGATACTTGATTCGGTCCGGCGGGCAATCTACATTTGTAGGGCTGCAAAACCGGATTCTCTGCTGAAGTAGTGAGAAATAACCTGTCCGGTCGAAACCAGACTGCGATGTATAAGTATAGTGTTACTTTTTCGGTATTATTAATTTTGTCTGCCCTGTCGGGTTGTAACAAAATACCTGTAAACGATCCTGTTCAGGCAACATACGATCTGAGCTTCAATATCCTGGCCGGGCAGTCACCTGGAGGGTTGAAGGCAACACCCGACTGTTTGAATGAAAACCAGCTGGCAAGTTATGTTGAAATTACCCTCTCGAAGCAGGGTGATGTCACAGCATCCACCATCAAAGTCAACGTGTTTCATATCAACAACCAGGCTTATACCAACACAATCAAATTATTGCCCGGAACCTATACCATCCAGGAGTTTGTCATGAAAAATGACAATATGACACCTGATATCCTTACCGACGATCCGGTGATTGCCGCTGCAGTACACCAGGGAGCTGCCTATGCCAGCCTGGTAACATCCTGGTTGACACGGGAATTCGTTATTACTCCTTTTCAGAAAAATGTTCTTGATGTTGAACTGGTTTGTTATGATGAAGCCAATTTCGATAGTTTTGGATTCGAATACTTTCAGATAGATCAGATTGTTATCCGGGAGCAGAATTTTTTTGGTGATCTGTGTATACAAAGTATTCAGGAATATTACAATTCACCCTATTCCGAAGTGCTGGGTGGAAATGGAAATCTGTTGCTGGATTTGCCCGCTATTATTCAGATCGAAGTAGTTAGAAATGGTATATCGATCGTGAATCATAACAACAATTCACCTGCCGGGATATCCCAACCATTGAAAATTCAATACGCTGATCGTTTAAACATAACTGATAATTTCGAATTTAAATTAGCTGTGATGGTCCGCAACGGAATCGGATTTCAGTATGAGCATTTCCATACCTGGAGTTTTCAGGATGCTCAGAAAATTTATGCAGGCACTGATGGCGATGGTGTGGTGGATTTCGTTCTTGGAAATTGCATGCCTGGCGCCGATCTGGTCATCCCCTATGGGGCTGCCGTGAATGAGGCGCCCTTAGCAAATAATGTCGAACAAAATGGTATTGCACAACCTGGCCAGGTACTTACCGGCTCCTATGTGTTTCATGATACGGAGGGTGATTTGCAGGGTGCGTCCCTGTATAAATGGTATAGAGCTGATAACGTCAGTGGACTAAACGAAGTGGAAATTTCCGGAGCTCAGGGGGAAACCTATACGCTTCAACCGGCCGACCTGAACAAATACATTCGGTTTGCTGTTATTCCTGTTGCTTTGACGGGCACACAGCAGGGAACTGAGATCAAAGCCCCGGATTATGCAGGACCGGTAACGGCAGCCTCCTTCACCTGTGGTACACCTGTCATATTAAATCACCCGGCGGGCATCGTCGCACCGGTTAACAAAAGTGTTACTTATGGCACAGTTACGAACATCGCCGGCGAACCATTAAAATGCTGGATAACGAGTAACCTTGGCGCCGATCGCCAGGCAACGGCAAAAAACGATCAAACCGAAGCCTCAGCGGGCTGGTACTGGCAGTTTAACCGTAAACAGGGATATAAGCATGATGGCACATCCCGAACTCCAAATAATGCATGGAGCAGTATCAGTGAAAATTCTGACTGGACCCCCGATAAGGATCCATGTGCCCTTCTCATCGGAACCGGGTGGCGAATTCCCACAAATTCTGAATGGACCAATGTCAGGTCAGCCGGTAACTGGAATAACCTGAACAAACCCTGGAACTCAGACCTGAAAATGCATGCGGCCGGATATCTTAAAAACTGGGGCGCCTCGCTTATGGGCAGAGGCGTTGATGGCAACTATTGGAGCAGTTCCCAAAATGGCAGTGAAAGCGGCAGCTTTTTGCTGATGAACAGTTCAAACAGTTATATTGATGATTATGGCAATAAGGCCAGCGGAATGACCCTGCGTTGCCTCCTTGATAATTGAACTTGTCCCCCTAATATCGCATTGTTGCCGGAAGTATGTATATCCAGGTTGTTGACTCACGATCAGGAACCTGAATTCCATACGGTTTACTATAACAATTCAGTATACTTCTCCTGCAGGTCAATCTGGAAATATCTTTCAAACAACAAAGCTTTTGCCCGGAATTCACACCATCCAGGATTTCATCCTGGACAATGACAACATGACACCTGGTCTTACAACTTATGACTGGGTTATTGAAGCGGCGGTCCATACAGGAGCGCTTTATTCAGACCTTGTTGCCAATTTGCTGAACAAAGACTTTACAGTCGAAGCTTTTATGGAAACCCGGACCGAACCTTCGAGCTGATCTGTTCGAGGGATTTAAATCGACGGCGCCAATGGAATCGGCGATGGACCATCAGGTAGCTTTATCATAACATACACCCTGTCCGGAGCGATGCAGGATCAGCAGATTTCTGCGAAAGCGGGGACGAATGGACAAATTTCTTCCTTTACCATTGCTGATTTCATTTCTGTTATGAATTGTAATCAAACAGGCTGTAAATGAACGATGTGATTACCATGACCTGGTAATAGTCAATCGATATGCAGATGAAAAAGCCCTGCATTCCGTAGAACTTTTTTTTCATAACAGGATCAGTGTGATAATTTTTTGATTTTATAATGTTAATATAACATCATATCATTAATACTTTATGTAAATATTTACAATTGATACAATAGGATTTTTATTAGATCACGGATACGAAATAATGATTGACAGTTACACCGTTGTAAGCTACGCTTACTTATTGGCGCTTGATAGGGGGGGGTGGTTCATCATATATTTGTGGTAATATTTGTTCACCCTGATAATAACCAATCAACCCACAAAAACAATCAAAATGAAAACAACCGAAATTATCAAGAAAATCAGCTTGTTTTTTCTCGGTCTTATGGCCGTAGTATCCATCACAAGCTGTAAAAAAGACATTGCTGATGCACCGCAATCAGGCACGACCGAACTCAGTTTTACCATCGTACCGGGCAAGGATGTATCAGGTTTGAAGGCCAGTGATTGCTTTGATCAGAAAGCTGCTTATGTAAAGGTGAAACTGGAGGATCCTGCCGGAGTTTCACAATGGTACCCCATCGATGTATTCTATATCGACAATGTTCCATACACCAACACCATTAAACTCACCGAAGGCATCTTTATCGTTCAGGAGTTTATCATGTACAATGATAACATGACCCCTGGCAATCTTACTGACGACTGGGAAATGGCAGCCGCTGTTCATACCGGAGCTACCTACTCGAATCTCGTAACAACTACCCTCACCAAGAATATTGTGATTGAGCCATTCAAGAAGAATGTAATGACCGTTGAATTGGTTTGCTATGAACCAGCCACCTTTGCCAATTTTGGATTTGAATATTTCAAGCTGGACCAGACGGTCATTCGCGAACAGAACTTTTTTGGCGACTTCTGTATCAAGAGCCTTGGTGATTATGCCGGTTCTCCCTATGAGTTGCAGAGTCATGGCATACAGTATGATATGCCGGCATTGTTTAAAATTGAATTGTGGCAGAACAATATACTGGTCGAAACTTTTGACAATGCAGCATGGCACGGGGAAGGCCAGCCGCTTAAGGTGACCTATGCTGACAGGCTGGGCATGGTTGACAATTTTGTTCTGAAACTTTTCATTCTTGTTCGCCAGGGACCAAATTTTAATTACGTACATTTTCATGACTGGAGTTTTGCCGATGAGCAGAAAATTCTGTCAGGCACCGATGGCGTTGTTGATTTTGCCCTTGGAAACTGCGTTCCCGATGCCGACCTGATTATTCCGCCCTGGATGAATCTCCCGCTTACGCTCACATATAAAATAACCGGATTTCCGGGTACGGGTTGTTATGTTGACGCTACCCTCACCAACATCCCAAGCGGTTATGAATTTGGGAATGGCATCGTTCAGAGCTGGTGTGCCGACCATGCCACCACAATTAATGTTGGAGTAGCATATAACATGGATGTTTATTCATCATTGTATCCTACTTTGCTGCCTGCTTTTGCGCAAACGGATAAATGGGCCAAGATTAACTGGCTTATGAACCACCTGGATTGGTTTCCCGGCTATCTCTGGTCTGATGTGCAAGGAGCTATGTGGTTATGTGATACACCCCCATGGAATGGTGCTGCTCAAAGCGGTGTTCCGAATCTTTCACCCATGATGACCTCGATGAAGCAGAAGATGGATACCTATGGTGCGACGTACAAAGTTCCTCCCGGAGGCTGGGCTACAGTGATCTTTGTTCCTGTTGGAACACCTCCCCATGCACCTTCGCCTGTTCTTCAAACGATGTTTATCAGAATTGATCCCTAAGGTTTGCTTTTGTAAATTTGATACCGGGACCCCGCCATTTGCGGGGTTTCTTTTTTATTGGTTCGGTCAAAATTTACTAATTTTGTTTTTTTCCGGCAATGAACCTGACTTTTTTCCAGATAATCAATTACGCCCTGGTCTTTTTGCTCCTTATTTTATTTATAAGGTACCTGTGGATCGTATTTTTTCACCGAGCCAATCAGCCGGCTCAATGGCAGCAGGCTATTAAAACCGGGTTGATCTCTTCCCGGTTGCGGCTGTCGGAAAGAAAATTTCACGACAAGGTTCGTTTATATAATTGGTGGTTCCAGATCGAACGGCTTAAAAAGGATAGGGTTCCCGGTGTTTTTGTTGAGGTTGGTGTATATAAAGGAGACAGCGCCGCAATTTTACATCAGTTGGACCCGGCACGTCCGTTTCACCTGTTTGACACATTCACAGGCTTTAATGCCGCCGACCTGCTTGTGGAAACAGGTGAAGCCGCAACCTATACGCCGAGCCACTTTTCAGATACAAGCATTCAGCAGGTAATGAAAAAAATTAACGGTAATCATAACGTAATTATACATCAGGGCTATTTCCCGGATACAGCCTCCGGTTTCAGCCAACCCATTGCATTGGCAAACCTGGATGCCGACCTCTATATTCCAACGAAGGCCGCATTGGAGTTATTTTATCCCAGCCTGTCGCCAGGCGGGGTAATCATGGTTCACGATTATAATACGCGGTGGCCGGGGGTTATGAAAGCTGTGGATGAGTTCGTTACCACCATTCCCGAGTGCCTGGTGATGATGCCCGACCAGGATGGAACAGCCATGATTATCAGGAATAAATAATTTTTTCACTTTTTTTTCACTTTTTTCTTGCGGAGTTAAATTTGTTTTTACCTTTGCACCCTCGAAAACCATATTATGTTTTCGATTGAATTACAAGCCGGAAACGGCAAGGAAACCTGATAAAGTGAGACAACTATAGGTTTCAATCGCATTCAAACCGATGAATGCGGTAGAAAGTTTCGCGAAACTCATACCCTTCCTTATTTTTTCCAGCCCATAATTCAGGGACAAATCCCTTCTGTTTATTGCGTTTTTTAAACCCGCCTGAACGAAAAAGATTTGTTTTAATGTTGGTAGTGCGAAATTAATTTGTACTTTTGCACTCCCGTTTTGAGGAAATTTTATTATTAAGTTTAATAAAACCATTGATATG
>CAISJJ010000071.1 GCA_903885595.1 uncultured Bacteroidales bacterium | reverse complement strand
TGTTCCGGATGGCGTATCGATCCGGGTGGTGGAGGACACCGATCAGGTTCGAACGTTGATCATTCCCCCCGCGCCCTCCCACCTTGATGATGACCAACTGAAGGGCATTACAGGGGGGTATCCTCATCCTTGTGCTCGCGACCCTGACATTAAGCCAGATATTCCAGAGCCTCCCTATACGGTTTCATAAAAAACCAAAAGCAAGGGGCTGATCGGATGGCAAAGTGTTATGAACTTATGCGTATATAGTATCTTTCTTAAATTCGATCACCACATATATGAAAATGATACTTCCCCCTTTGAAAAAGGGGGATCGAGGGGGATTTTCAGGTGGATAGCCTCCTAAATCCCCCCTTGCCCCCTTTTTTCAAAGGGGGGAATCCTTTCGATTTTAGTTGTGATTAGCGGGCGCAAGAGCGTTCGATGAAATTTAAGAATGATACCAATCATTGATATTCTATTTGCAAACAAAATTTTCACTTTCCACAACATTTAAGAATGATACGAAAATACTGATATTCGCCGTTCAACTTATATCGCTATGCGAATATTACAAACAAGGAGGACAAATGAATCTGAAAATACTGAATCAAGCCGACTGGAACAAGGCAAAGACAGCCCGCCTGCTTGGAATTAGTCGAAAGAACCCGTATGGGGTCGTTTCGAAATAGACAGCCCGCGAAAGGGCGCCAAATTCAGGAAGGAGTTAAAATGACAACTAAGATAATGTGTAAAGATTTTACAATGAAGATGGGGATCGTTTGGACGGTTGTGGTTATGCTGTTGGTCATACTGACAGGTAATCCCGTTTATGCCGCCTGTGACAGTGCCGGCTGCGTGCCCATCGGAAGTGATCTGAACATGAAACTCTGTGTGGAATATCAGGCAAAAGCATACGAGTTCAAACTCGATTATGTTCCGGACAGTACGGCGCTTTTCTGGAAAATGGACAAAACGACATTCAGGGAGATTCAAGCCGCCTCCGGAAGCTGCAACCCTGTGGGCGACGATTTAAGCATAAAGGTATGCTGTGCCTATTTTCATACTTACAAATGCAGTTTCACGATGAAGTACACCGCATTTCCCGCCGATCCGGACGGATTGTACTGGACGATGGACTGGACATCTTTCAATGCGGTCGAGGGAGATCCGCTCACTTTCGAACAGTGGCACATCACGAACACCGGCCAGAAAGCCTTTTCCAAAAGTGCCGGAGCGCCGGGTGAAGACATGCGGATGACCCGCGCCATCGCCGATCAGCTCAGTGGGCTGGGTGTGATCATGGCCATCGTCGATTCGGGTCTTGAAATCGCCCATGAAGACATCTTTGCAAACATCATCCCCAACGGGTCATACAACTATATCAACAATACTACCGACCCGACCAACACTACCAAAACCAAAGGTGATCACGGCACCAGCGTTGCCGGGATTGCCGCGGCCATGTCCATGAACGGCAAGGGAGGCCGGGGGGTGGCGCCGCGGGTATCACTGAAAGGGTTCAATTACGAAGCAGCCCAGTCTTCGAACAATTATATCGAATCAATGGGAGCACATGCCCGTTCAAAGGATGTGGATATTTTCAATGTGAGTTTGGGTGTTGATGGCACACAATATTTTCCTCTGTCGGATTCCAATAAAAAATTGTATGACGAAACAGCCAAGAATCTTCGCGGTGAAAAAGGCGGAATCTATGTAAAATCTGCCGGAAATTCGTTTGAGAATGTTGATATCGACGACGATAAAACGTATGTTTGTACTAAATATAACGGCATAAAAGGGCTGACTTGCATGAATGCCGCAGCGGAAGAAGAAAACTCCCGACCGGAGGTTATCACCGTCGGCGCCTTCAATGCTTCAGGCGTCAAATCTTCATACTCGACAGCGGGATCGACACTCTGGGTTTCGACACCGGGGGGAGAAGACGGAACAGCCTCACCGGCGATCATCACGATCGATCAGAGCGGCACCGAAAAGGGATACAGCCGTAGTGATGTCGATCCGAAATATTGGCCTTTCGACGCGGGTGATCCCTCCTACAATCCCAACTGCAATTACACCAACACGATGAACGGCACATCATCCGCCGCACCCAATGCATCGGGCGCCATCGCGCTGATCCTTCAGGCCAACCCGAACCTGTACCGCAGGGATGTCAAACACATCCTGGCAAAGACCGCCCGAAAAATCGATCCCGAATCGAAGGACTCGTTTGTCAGTGTCTCTATCAACGGTGAGAATTATCAGGCCAGTGAAGGGTGGATCACCAATAAGGCCGGATATCATTTCCACAACTGGTACGGTTTCGGTGCGGTGAATATCGATGACGCCGTCGCCATGGCCAGGACATACAAGGCAGGCAGTCTGCCGTTTATCCAGAACAAGACTTTCGACAGCGGTGTGACAACGGCCCTTGCGATCCCCGACAACAAGGCATCGGGGGTTGCCCGCACCATCGAAGTGTCGGAAGACCTGACGATTGAAAATATCTTCGTCCAACTGTCGATCACCCATCCGGATACATCCGAAGTGGGGATTGAACTCACATCTCCCAGTGGCACCCGAAGTATTCTGTTGAACATCCGCAGTTCGATCAAGGAGGGCCTGAACAAAGCAGTTGGCGTGATTTTGGGCAGCAATGCCTTTTACGGTGAAAAAACAAAAGGCACATGGACGTTGAAGGTGCTGGACAGTCTGCCGAACAATTCCGGAACGCTGGATTTATTCAAGTTGAACATCTTGGGCTATTAGGAGGTGAATCATGAACAATATTATCGATAGGACTGCAATATCCGGAAAATTCAGCCAAGCTGTCACTCTCTCCATCAGGATGAAGGGCATTTATTTCATGATGGGGCTATGGCTGATATGTGCAGGCATATTTGTTTCGCAGCCTGCATGGTGCCTGGACCCGGTGCAGCGGCAAGCGCTGGTGGCCTCCCTACCTCAGGGGGAAAAATTTGAAAACGATGGGTTTGCCTACGTCTGGCTGCCGACCCTCCGGGCCGAGAAAACCGGCGCGGGAAAAGATATGGCGGCAACGGAAGCCATCGAACAAAAAGGTCTATTTTCGGTTTTCAAAAAGTCGCAGGCCGCTGCTCCCGCCATCCGGGCGGACAATGAATCGGCCACCGATGCACCGACCTATCCGGTGGTGTATAACCTGGAGATGAAATCCATCGGAATCCTTACCGGAAGGCTCTGGCTGAAGCTGAAAGACATGGCGGACGCACAGCCCCTGGCCGAGTCGTATCCCCTGTCTTTATCCTGGACGAACAACGAGATGGAGACGGCCTTTTACGACATACCGGAAAATGTGGATATTCAGGAACTGCGAAAACAGCTTCAGGCCGACGCCAGGGTCATGCGCGTCACGCTGGATATGGTGGATCGGATACGCAACCTCCGGTAAGGCAACTCAAAATGATAAATATCACAGATAGCGGTTGATGGACACACAGCATCATCGTGTCCACTTTTATGGACAGGTATGGACTTCATGGACAAAATGGACTTTATGGTTTGACCATACCGCCCATGAAGTCCATCTTGTCCATTATAAAAATTATTAAGGAGGTTTCCTACAAAGAGCATCCCCACACGGAGATATTTTTCGCGTAGGGGCAACCCCCTGTGGTTGCCCTGAACTCCGTGCGCGCCGATTGTTCAGAGTTGGCCCGAAACGGGGCAGGCACAGGGGCCTGCCCCTACAATATGGGATTCATTATTGGAAATCACCTAAAAGAATCATGAATGAACGAAAGGATATTGATTGGATAAAGTGATCAGTTGGCAGTGGGCAACTGATCACTGCATTTTCACGGTAAACGCTCATGAATCATGCCTGGCTTCACCCCCAGACATGAAAATGATATCCGCTGGTTCCCAAGCTCCTGCTTGGGAACCGATGCC
>CAISJJ010000070.1 GCA_903885595.1 uncultured Bacteroidales bacterium | reverse complement strand
TTGACAGCCCGAAAAAACAGGTACAATATAGGTACAACTCATACTAACGGATTTGTCGTTACCTAAAAAGTAACTCAAAAAAAGGGCAGTGTCATGAAATGGTTTAAAACTATCTATCCGGGGATCAGATACCGCGAAAGTGCTAACCGAAACCACCAGGGTAAACCTGATAAATATTTCACGATTCGCTACCAGAACGCTGACGGCGTTCAAGTCACTGAGCCGGTTGGGTGGGCTTCTGAGGGCGGTCGAAACGCTACAAAGGTCAATGCAATCAGGTCGAAGCTCATTCTTAATATCCGAAGCGGGCTTCACCCCCAAAGCCTGAAAGAAACCCGCGAAATGGAAAAAGCGGATCAGTTAAAGATCGAAGAGGAAAAGGCCCAGGCCGATGAAGCATTGGCGCAAGAGGAAAAGCAAAATGTAACATTCGGTTTGGTTGCTGAAAGTTTTATTGAGTGGGGCAAAGCAAATAAAAAATCATGGAAAGATGATTATAACCGCTACCATCAGCGATTAGAGAAACGTCTTTCAAAGCTACGGATCAGGGATATATCAAATGCGTACATTGACACCTTGAAAGCCTCTTGGATGAAAAAAGTAGCTCCAAAAACGGTTGACCACTATTTATCGCTGATTCATTCGATTTTTGAACATGCCATTAATTCACACGAAATCAAAGTTGAAAACCCTGTACGCAAAGTAAAAAGACCCGAATACGATAACCGAAAGACGCGGTTCTTCTCTCATGAGCAAGCGGCGGAACTGTTGGCATATCTGGAAAAACCAAACACTATGGTTGTTCACGATCAGGCTGTCGTGGGGCTTTATTCGGGGTTGCGCTTCTCCGAAATCTCGAACCTGAAATGGACGGATATTAATTTTTCCACCGGGTTGATTGAGGTGCGGAACACCAAAACATCATTGAATCGCCAAGCTTACATCACTGAGCCGATTGAGACGATGCTGAGACGACGTGAGGCAGACCCAAAGAGAGACCCATTGTATGTATTCAGGTCACGGTTTGGTAAGGATCAGAGGCACGTATCAGCAACATTCTATCGGGCACTGGTTGAATTGGGGTTCAATACACCGGGGCTTGCTCGTATTGATCGGCTGGATTTTCACAGCACGCGGCATACTTTTGGAAGCTGGTTAGCACAAGAAGGTATCTCTTTATACGAAATCTCCGAGCTTATGGGCCACCAGGACATCACACAAACGCGGCGATATGCAAAGCTATTGCCAGAAACGAAGCGACGAGCTGTTGAAAGCTTGGTACGGGCAGCGACCAATAACGTCATATCACTGGCGGATCGAGAGGCAGGATGATTTTTTAGTTTGAGGAAATAGTCTCACGCTAATTGCCCCCTGAGCTTCTTCATTGAATAATGGCTTCTACAATTTGTGGAGCAAAACTTCATGTGTCTCTTAGTTGTGTTGATGAATATTTTGCCACAATTTGGGCAGCGCAACAGGGAGCCAACAGGTTGACCGCCTAAAATCTCAAATGCTCGCAAACCACCATAGGGAATGCTGATTTTTTGCCTCTCTCTTTTCCCCCCCACATTTTTTTCAAGTATCCCATGCCCCCTGAGCGGATCATTATCATCGGTGCGCGGAGTCGTGTTTATCCTGAATTCTGATTTTCCTGTATTGTTCCAAGAAAATGCCACAGTGGCTTCAACAAAAATCTGAACGTTTTCACCACTATCCACAAGTAAGCCCAAAAATTCCAGCCATTCATCAGC
>CAISJJ010000069.1 GCA_903885595.1 uncultured Bacteroidales bacterium | reverse complement strand
TTGGTTTTTAACAAGACTTTGTTGGATGTGTTGTTTTGCAGCAAACCCTGCGCCAGGTCTACAAAAATCGTTGTACGGTGCGAAAAAGTTTCTGTGCCTCCTGAAACCGCCAGGTTGTGTTGCTGGCTGAATGGAGCAGACTGGGTAACTTCATCAAACCAGTCGACATTGTCATTATAAATGTTGACTGTTTTATCTGGCGCATATAATTCAATAGCGCTTCGGAATTCATCGGAGGTAAGGTTCCGTACTCCACGCGGGGCGACCTGGACGGAGAACTGACCCGAATATTCCACTTTGCTGTGACCTGCTTTAGCCCGTTTGGTCGTCACAATGATCACCCCATTTGATCCGCGTGTGCCGTATATAGCGGCAGCAGATCCATCCTTTAAAACATCCATGGATTCCACCTCCTCCGGGCTTACATTTTTCAGATCAACCCCGGCAATGCCATCCACGATAATGAGTGGACCCTGGCCTGAGGTCAGGGTGTTGGTGCCGCGCAGTATGATATTATAGCCTGCCTGTGGATCGGCGCCATCTGGTCTCACAATATTGAGACCAGCCACTTTACCCTGTAATAACCCGATGGGATTGTTATAGGCTCCGCGGTTGAATCCATCCTCTTTCACTGTGGCGATAGAACCGGTTATCTCTTTTTTTGTTGTGGTTCCATAACCAATAACCACCACTTCATCGAGGGAGGTTACAGCAACCTTCATACGGGTATCGATCACCAGCTGATTCTCTACCAGGATCTCCTGGGTTTCGTAGCCAACCATGGTATAAACCAGCGTAGAGCCCTTTGGTATATTGATGCTGTATTTCCCGTCGATATCGGTAACACTGCCGGTCTGTGTTCCTTTGATATATACATTTATCCCGGGAATAGGTTCATTGTCAACAAGATCGGTTACGGTTCCTGTAACCTTTACCACTGTGGCTTCCTGGGCAAAGAGATACGCCGCCTGAAAGAACATCATCGGCACCAGCAGGATGATCGTCAGGCTGGTTTTTATTCTTCTATACAGTCCGAATGTTTTCATTTGATAATAATTTGTTTTTAATGGTCACATGGAATAGCCATAATATCATTCAAGGTTTGATGAATATTGCACCTATGGATGTTTCATCTGGAAAATGTTTATTAATCTTTATCAAATGAGATTAATTCCGAACGGTAAGGGATAGATCCTTGCGCCCCCATGCGCGTTACTGTAAGCGCTGCGGCCCGTGCTGCCATTTTTACTGAATCAAGAATTGATTTGCCTTCTGACAGGCCAACACAAACTGCTCCGCAAAAGGTATCGCCTGCTGCCGTTGTATCGATGGTATCTACTTTATGTGCCCTAACGAAATGATATTCATCATTTTCCTTGATCAGAGCGCCTTGTGAACCCAGTGTGATCACCACAATATCTACACCCTTGGCGCTGATAATGTCAGCTGCTTTTGTGGCCGATTCAACATCGGTCACCTTGATCCCGGAAAGGATTTCCGCCTCTGACTTGTTTGGGATAATGATGTAGAGGTTTTTTAGCAATTGTTCTGACAGCACCTGGGCCGGGGCCGGATTCAAAATCACCCGGATGCCTTTTTTCCTGGCCATTTCTGCAACATATTCCACCGTTTCAATGGGGATTTCAAGCTGCATCAACAGCAAATCACTGCTTTCAATCTCAGCACGCGCTTTATTCATGTCGGAAGGACTGAGTGAAGCGTTCGCTCCCGAAGCAACAACAATACAATTTTCCCCGTTCGAATCGACGGTAATCAGGGCCACGCCTGAGGGTTGTTTCGGATCTGAAAAGATAAAGTCAGTTTTAATGTTTTCGGCATTGTATAACATGACCGATTGCTTTCCAAAAACATCATTTCCGGTTTTTGAAATCAGGGTTACGAGACCTCCCATCCGGGCTGCCGCTACAGCCTGGTTTGCGCCTTTTCCGCCAGGATTCATAAAAAATGTACCACCCAGGATGGTTTCTCCGGGAACCGGCAGCCTGTCGGCTTTTATTACCATATCCGTGTTACAGCTTCCTACAACAACTATTTTCTTTGAGTGCATGGAGTTTCAGTTTTGTTTACATTACAAATATATCTAGAAATGAATATGATAAATATCAATAATACACGTAAATTTGTAATTACAAACTGACTATTTAATAGGTGCATTTTTATAATAACATTGATAATTAAGGATATAGGTATATATTTAATGTTTAAAACCATACGCTAAACAATAATTGTAAATCGTATTTAGAATTAATATTTATAGCATAACAAATAATCATGACCCGGATACAATCGCTGGTTTTACTTGTGAATTCAATGACTTTACCAGAAAAGAAAGCGTTTCGGTTGAAATCGGCCTTGTCACGAACCGCGCCCAATTACCTTACGTTGTATAGTATAATTGAAAAAAACGGGTCGATGCCGATTGCATCAATCCGGGAAAAGTTTCTGCGTGAACGACCGGGTTCCTCCTTTGAAACAGCCGCCGGTTATTTATATGAAATACTGATCCAGACCATTTTGGGGTTACGGCTTGAGCAGGACAGTTACTATACCCTGTTCAATAAAATTTCTCTGGCCAGGGTGCTCTTTGAGAAATCATTGTTTGACGAGGGATTCGAACTGCTGAATGAAGTGATGATAAAAGCCGAAAAGTACGAGAATTACTATGCTTTGTTGCTAGCCTCCCGGCTTGAGCTGGAACATCTTCTGGCTTTGAATTTTCCGAATCTCAGCGAAAAGGCTCTGCTGAAAAAACAGTTCAAACTGAATGAATCCCTCAAATATTTAAGAAAAATCAACGAGCAATCGTCCTTGTTTGAAATACTGAAGCACCGGGTAGTTTATAAAGGTCATCCGCGTTCACCTAAACAAAAAAATGAATTAAATGACTTGGTATTTAGTGAGTTGAGTATAGTTGCCTCCCAAAATCTTGAAAATTTTGAGATCCGGAAACTCCATCAGCTTTTTCAGTCAAATTACCTGATCAGCGCCGGGGACTATCAATCGGCGCTGCATTCTTACTATGAGCTCAACACGCTGTTTGAGGCAAACAAACATCTGTGGAATAATCCTCCGATATACTACCTGAATATGCTGGAAGGTGTATTGGAAAGCTTGCGAAGTATTCGCAACTATCAGGAAATGAATTACTTTATTGAACAACTGAAAAAGATTGAAAGTACTTCAATTGATTTCAGGCTCAACCTGACCTGCCTGACTTTTCAGTACGAGCTGTTTCCGTTTATCGATACGGGCGACTTTGGAGCTTGTCTTGACCTGATGAAGCATTATAAAAGTACGCTTTATGATAAAATATCAAGTCTCGACCGGATCCGGCAGACCGAATTGTGTTTATATACGTCACTGGTATATATTGGAACTTCCGAATTCAAAAAAGCTCATAAATTCCTTAACCAGATCTTCCTGAGCGTGAAGAACTTCTCTTTCATGCCACTGTACAGGACCATCCGGCTCGTAAATTTAATCATCCTTTATAGTCTGGGGGATTTTGATTTGATTCAATATGAAATCAGGTCGATGAAACGGGATTTATCGGGAACTGATAAGGGATATAAAATTGAACATTTTCTTTTGAAGTTCCTTAACAAACCACCTCCTGCCATTGTTGCGAGTCGGAGTAAACAATGGGGAAAAATAAAGGTTCTATGTGATGAAATGCATCACGACCTGTTTGAGCAGCAGATTTTGCGAATTTTCGATTTTACTGCATGGGTTGAAGCCCAAACCAGAAAAGTTCCGTTGTCCGATGTCCTTCAGAATAAAATGAAATCACGGGGCTGACCTTAAAAACCCGGAAGATTTTTTTGCCATTTTGTTTTTAACCTTTGGGTCGGTTTACTTGTTAACTTTGCAACCTGTGCATACCCCATTGAGAAGCTGTCGATGAGGTAAGGTTTTATTTGGAATGTTCGTTAAAATTGTATTTTACCAGATGAAAAAAGGTGTCTGTTTTTTTACTTCGTCAGTTTTTCTCCTGTTGCTGTTAACGGTTTTTACAACATGTAAAAAAGGCGACGAACCTGAGCCTGCTGAACCCTCAGGAATGGTAGTTTTTTCAATTGAACACATGGTGAATGGGATGCCGCTGAAGCAAAATGAACTGATTTACACCAATGCCGCAGGCAATGTTTATCTTGTTACAGAATTGATGTATTTTATTTCTGACATTACTTTTTACCGCCACGATGGAACCCGCAAGGTTATCGCGGAATGGAAGGATATCTTTTATGTTGATGAGGATATCCCGGAGACAAAGACTATTCAGTTTTTTGACAAAATACCCGTCGGGACCTATGACTCTGTCAACTTTATCTTTGGTATTTCTGAAGTCAAAAATAAATCGTTCATGTTTGTGAATCCGCCTGAGGTGAACATGGGATGGCCGGAAGTTCTGGGCGGAGGATATCATTATATGATGCTGAATGGCAAGTGGAAAGACACAACCGGCAATGCAATGCCTTTTAATTTCCACCTTGGGATCGGCCAACTTTATAAGGGTAATAACTACAATGTTGATTCGATTTATGCGTTTGTTCAGAATTATTTTACTGTAAGTCTGCCTGGTTCATCTTTTACAATGGCAAACCAGGAAATAAGCACCTTCCACATTGTCATGAACATCGACAAGTGGTTTGAAAACCCGCATATTTATGACCATAACCAATGGGGAGGGGCAATCATGCAAAACCAGCCGGCAATGCAAATGGTAAAGGAAAACGGCTGGGACGTTTTTTCCATCGGATCAATAACAAAAATGAATTGATTTTTCATGCACTTACCGGAAGTGCAAACGCTAACTAAAAAGGATATTAAGATTGCACTTTTCTTCTTATGATATTGCCCTCTTAACCTGGTTTCACGATCATCCTGTTCCCTATTCCATCCCCGTATTGCAGTTTATCTCCAATTCAACGACCTACATTAGTATTGCAGTTGTATCGATCATTTTGATGGTGGCTCTCGCCAGGAAATCAAAACCTTTGCGCATGAAGTTTTTCATGCTTGCCACCATATTGATTATGGTTTCCATTGTCAGCCAGGGTTTGAAACATTTTATTAAACGCGACAGGCCATTTAAAACCTATTCGTTTATCGAAAAATTATCGACAGGCGGAGATTCATCTTTTCCATCCGGGCATACGATGGAGGCATTTGCACTGGCAGCAGCGCTATCATTGTTGTTCTCTCAAAAAAAAGTTGTCATCCCGGTCTATATATGGGCTGTGGGGGTTGCTTATTCAAGAATCGCCCTGGGTGTTCATTATCCGAGCGATATCCTGGCTGGGATACTTATCGGAACCCTGATCGGATGGGGCATTCCCTGGATCTATAAACGAAACCGCCTCACTGGATAAGTTAACAATCCAAAGTAACGATGCTGCCTTTGGTGAAATCGAAAAACTTATCTTTTTTGGCGACAATGATCCCCGGGCGTAAATCCTCAGGCTTGTAAACAGCCATCTTCAGGCAAGTGGGGCAGGCCGTTGCAGTTCTGCCTCCTGAGATGGTTTTAAATCAGGTACTCCTTCATCTAACAGAATCAGGATTTTTCTTCTTTCTTCTTAAGGTATAATTGATGATGATAGCTGTTGTCTCTAATCAGGCTCCGCCCACATTGTTTGCAGATTAAATCACGGCATGGTACACCCTCCTGATGGGGAATCCTGAGGTTGCAGTCGATGCAGATGCAGAAACCGCCACCCTCATGCTGATGTTCTTCTTTGATTTTTATCTGAGTCCTTGTCAGATGCCGGATCTCCCCTGAATGACAATACTGGCAAACTTTCTGCTCCGCCTCACTGATCATCAGCTTGAAACATGATTCACAACGGTACCAGAATTCGGTAGTGTGAAAATCACCTCCCTCAATGAATATTGCCTTACCCTCAACCAAAGCTTCAGCAATGGTGCGGCGCGCCTTTTCATAAATGCGGGTGAGGGTTGGTCGCGAAACATCCATTACACCGGCAGCCTCTGCCTGTGTCATGCCTGTATAGTCGAGTAACCTGATCACCTCAACCTCTTCATAAAAAAGGATAACGGGCTCAAGATCGGTGATGGGAATTCCAAATGGCTTAAAGCCTTCCATCAGGGGAGGACGGGATACTGTACGTTTTCGTTTAGGTCGTGCCATGGAATACAAATTTAGGAATATCTATGAACACAAATTCGTTAATTTGTTTATGATTGGGAAAAATAATACTTGCTTTATGAACACAAGTTCATTATATTTACAACTTATGATCGCCTGCAATGAAAACAAAAATCCTTCTTAAAATTAGCTTTGGATTGCCATTGCTGATTTTTGTCGATTATTTGCTCATGGCTGCCCTGGAATGTACAGCCTGCCTGTTTGGATTTGGAGATGCATGGTTTTGAGGTCCCTATTGTTTTTTAGGTAAAGGCTTGTTGTTGCTTTCCGCGATTCTTTTCATCTTATCTTCAATTAACGGCGTTCAATCGCATTGATGGTGTAATGATTAATTGGTTAAATTTGCATGCTCATCACAGCCAGCATGTTGTGTGCAGGCTTGCCCGCCATCCTGGATTTTACCGTTCAGATAGCTCATAACAACTTCTTCAGCCGGACCTGAACAGCCACGAACTACTTCGATGCCTTCGGTGTACAGGTGATGGATTGCCCCGGCGCCAATATTTCCTGCAAGCATGATCGTAACACCCTCCCGCGCCAGGAGGTCGGCAATTCCCGATTTGCAGCCACAGCCCTCTTCGGCTTTGATCAGTTGACGATTGACAATTTGATTTTCCGGGTTAATTGTAAAAACAGCATAAGTTTCAGTGTGACCAAAATGGTCGTTCACAAATCCATTGAAGAATGGAATAGCAATTTTCATCGTGATTTGGTTTTTAGAATTTAGGATGCAAAGGTACAAAACCCGATGAGAATATGAACCAATGTTCAATAAAATTATTATCGTTAAGTTAAAGATTCGCGGAGAGACGGCTTCTTAACCTGGAATTATCTCATCACGAATGACCGCCAATGATGATACGCATGATTTTGAGGTTGAGAACGAAGAACCTGACAACCTGCCATGGAAAGAACTTGCGCCAGAACCTGGTGGCGCTGGTTGGAGCGGGAGGGAAGGTAATCTCTTTCGGGCCTGGGGTGATGTGTTTTTCCTGCATATGCTGAATGTCTTGATGTGATGAATTATGTTGTTTTCAAAGGTATTATGAATATAATGGCAAAAACTGTTATCATTATTCCGGGATCAGGAACCAGAATGGTTTTGCTTTTGCCTTATATAAAAACAGGTAATGCAGTAACAATTTCACCCAATGCCCTGCCAAACCCGGTTCGCCAATGGTATAGTTGAGATCGCGGCCCCAGTCGGGGTATTTTTTATAATCAGGAACAATGGGAAAAACAGTCATTGATGCAGCCATCCCATCCCGGATACCATATCCTGATGATATGATACACGCGGCTCCCATCCGTGCCATGGATGCTTTATGTGGTGAACCGGTATGGTTATTCTTTATCCGGTCAATAATATTCAGCGCTACGATTTTCCCGATAACACCCGATGGCATGCCGGTTCGGGGTGCTGTTGGAAAGATTGGAAGCCCGCTTTTACTGGTCCTGGGTTGTGAAATGGGATGTGGAACAGCGAAAGCGATGCCGGCGGCAAATATATTCGGGTAGGCCGGACTTTCATAGGTTGAGGGCCAGTCGGCCGCGCTCCACTCGGTATATGGCCGGGCGGTATAATCGGCATCCACCTTCATAAATCCGCTGGGGGCAAATAGTTTAGTGGTGATTTCTTCTCCGTTTTTGTCGAAGGCCTTTATTCCGGCCCCGGCAAATGCGGGGATCAGCATAGCAAAATCGAACGGCTGGACATGCTTTTCCCCATCGAGGGTTTCATAGTGTGCCTTGCCTTCTTCTACTTTTACGACGCCTGCTTTGGTGATCCAACGGATTCCATATTCGGCCAGGATCGATTCGGCAAAAACCCGGGTGGAGGTCACATAACCGCCTTTTTTTATAAAAGCGCCTCCCATCCCAAAGTCACCCACTTCATTTTCATTGCTGATCCAGATAATCTCGGCTAAATTGTTCAACTTTCGTTTTGAAATCTCAAAGGCAACGTTCAGGGCATATTCAAATGCTGCCCCCTGGCAGGTTGCCGTAGGATGTCCTGTACCGATCAGGAAGGTCTGTTTCTCGCCTTTCGCCATTCTGTCAAGCGATTTCCTGAGGTTTTGCCAGGCCTCTTCCGCATGGGGGTAAGTGCATACTGAATTGGTAAATCCCTTGGGCCCAAGGCCTTCAGTTGCAGCAAAATTTAATTTCGGCCCCGTTGCATTGACCAGGAAATCGTAATCAATTTTTCCGGTTTGTCCTGATTTTCCTTCGGCAGAAAATTCATAAGCAACAAAGGGATTCCGGTTGATGTCATCCCCTTCAGGATGAATTGCAACTGCTTTTCCCTGGATAAATTCAATACCTTTCCTTCGATAAACCGGTTCCAGCGGAAATGAAACCTGCCTGGCTGTCATCTGTCCAATGCCCACCCAAATGTTTGACGGGATCCATTGGTATTTGTCATGCGGGCTTACTACAACGACCTGGTGACTGCGGCCCAGTTTATGCTTCAGGATCAATGCAGTGGTGTGGCCTGCAATACCGGCTCCGAGAACAACGATTTTTTTCATACGTCAATATTTATTTTTTACAAAGCGGTCACATGGAATGTCCCTATTAGTATTCACGATTTACATGAACATTGTCCTTATGGAGATTTCAAATGAATTGATTATTTGATGTTCAGAAAAGCTAAGTTTAATTCCATTAAAAGTAAAATACATTTCCTGATGTTACAAAAGGTTAATTGGATTTATCAAAACTAATTATTTTTTTAGGATGTCGACTTCCCACTTTTCCTTTCCTTTTTTTAGCCTTGGCTTATAAACCGGTTCTTTTGGGGTGAAGCCAATATCAATAAAATTGAGATGGTTGCTGCGGTCAATATGCAACAGCAACGATTGGTAAGGTTGGAATACCAATTCTGCGGGGATCATTTTTCCCTGATAACGAATTGTCACACGAAAAGTTTCTGTTTTATCATTCAGCGATTGTCCGTATTCCAGCGGGAAGGTCAAACGCTGTGATTTCGGATTTGCAAAGAAAATATAAATCCCTTCCGGGGTTTCACGGCACCAGAAATCGAATTGATCGGTTCCGGTTATTAGAGGTGGGACATTGTCTATCTGTTTCCAGGATGATGTGACATTTTTGAACTTTTTAAGTTTTTCAACCAGGATTTGATAATCCCCATTGGATTTATGATATCCAGGTTCAGCAGGATCCTTTTTCAGGCAGATAGGCAAACCCTTTTCAGCCAACGCTGCAACCCGCTTCAAGGCAACCATGTCCATATACTGCACATCGATATACAGGGCAGCAAAAGAGAGATTTCCAACCCGAAGCCGTCCATCAACGTATCCGGCTTTTTGCAGAAACGCACCATTGATCCATAACGGGCGCCATCCTTTAAGTTCTTCGGGCAGGTATGTGTAACGTTGTTCATAAGCTCCCCATGCCCATATGAATTGCTTTTCAACCGGCAATTCCCCGGCGATCCAGGTATCTTCGGTTGGCAGGTACACAGCGACTTCTGACAGGTTGACCCCTTTTTTCATAAACGACGAAACCTTCTCCAGATACTGGTTAAATGCAGGAATTTCGGGGGCCAGTGATCCGCTTTTTCCTACGTGCACCGATGCATAAAACTTCACAGTATCCTGACCCGCCGGGTTGAAGGGTTTGCCATGCCAGATGATATGGTTCACCCCATTGGCAAAGACGGCGTCGGCCAGTAGTTTCAGGTCGGCAGTCTGCTCCTCCGAGTGATGATCGCGCGGCCAGCCGTAAAGACAAGTGAAAGTTTCAGACGAAACCACCCTTTTGCCTGATAATCCCGCGGCGGAGGCGACAATATTCGAAAAAGAGGGTTCAAACAGTAATGCTTCACTCTCCGGCACATCGATTTCGCCATATGAGGAGATAATATCGCATGGAGCGCCGGAACACTGTGCCCTTGAATAGGCCCCCAGTTCGTGACATCGAAGGGTAAATGGTTTGTAAAACTCTTCTATTACATATTCCGAAAGGAGTTTCATGTAATCGTACCTTATGCTGCGGTAGGGTTCATTGCCGGAATAAAGGCTATCGGTATAATCCTTTAACGAATAGCCGTATATTTTATGGAATTGCTCTTCAAACCCGGGAGTGGTGAGGAATTTTGTTTCCACTTCCCAGGAGTCGCAGAAAAGACCTGACATGGAACCTTTCAATGCTGGTTTGAGGGCATTTCCGGTCCTCTCTGCATAATGAGCGAAAGCATTCCTGTTCAGGTGATCAAGTACGAATCCCTTTTTCGGATAGTCCCACGATGCCGTAATCTCCTGCCGCCATTTCGGATCAGTCATATTCATGGTTGCCTCATTAAAGGGGACTTTGGTATCCCCAAAGGGCCACAGGGAGCCAAAGGTAAAATCGCATCCAAGTTCAAGACTGTCAGCACAGTGTTTGGCGTACACAACCATCTCTGTCCACTCTGGGCTGAGCCACTGCAAACGGGGGGTATAATTGATGGTGTCTTTTTTCATCCTGTTCAGGGGATAAACCCAGGCGATCTCGACACCCCCAAACCCGTTGTTCTTTAGCCATATCAGGTTATCCCGGATATCAGCCTCCTGCATCAAAGAAGCGAACCACCACCAGCGGGTCCAGGGACGGGAACCGGTATAAATTCCCGACATGTTCAAAGATTCTTGCACGTGCGTATTTTCTTTTTTCCGGACTTTTTCCGGCATCTTGTCTCCGGCTTTTTGCCCGAAGCTGTATGACCAGGGAACAGTCAGGATCGTGAGGATAAAAATGAATTTTTTCATTGCGAAAAAGATCGGTGGATGTCTAAATATGTGCAATGTAATAAATATTGATGAATCCTGCGAAAAATACGATTGAATGATAAAGCCTGAAAAGGCAGAATTTGTTAACGAACAGTTGCAATGTATAAGAAAGAATGGTATTCCCGTTGGTTCCATCCTGGCTGAAACAGGAATAGTGCCTTTCTGATAATTAAGGTCAAGATTTTGCTTGACTTCGAAAACGCAATGATGTACCTTTGAAATGACATCTCATTGTTAATCAAACAAAAAAGTACCTTATGCGAAAACTGATTTTTCCCATGATTTTGTCAGGATCCATAATTCTCACCTTGATCATCCTGTCAGAACAAAATTCCTGGTTATCAACCGCAAACGAAAAAGGATCCGGAATCGGCCGTGAGCAGAAACGAATCCCCAAAAGCAAACTCCTGGCCATGCAGGCCGATTATCAGTTTTCAAAACTGCGTGATCCTGGAACGGGGTTAATCCCACCGGGAATCCGGTCAAAGGAACTGGATTTTGTTTCGCGGTTACCGGTGTACCCCGGCGAGGGAGGGCAGTCATGGAATTGGCGTGGACCGGCTAACATCGGCGGACGCATGCTTTGTATTGCCATCGATATCGACAATGAGAACCACCTGCTGGCCGGAAGCGCCTCGGGCGGGATGTGGGAATCGATAGACCAGGGAGAGAATTGGCATAAAACGACCTCACCTGATGCCGAACAAAGTGCAACGTGTCTGGTACAGGATAAAAGGGCCGGGAAGCGCCACATCTGGTATTACGGAACCGGAGAGTTGCTGAGTACCACCAATCGCAACATCAGCACAAATGCCCGGACCATTGGCATCGGAAACGGCATCTTTAAATCGACGGACAACGGGGCATCCTGGCAACCGCTGGAATTTACCCAGGGTGGCAGCCCGGCTCACCTGCAGGATGTTTTCCAGGGAGTTTGGCGGATTGTTGCCGACCCCGTAAGAATGGACAAAGACATTGTCTATGCATCCTGTTACGGGGCAATTATGCGTTCGGAAGACGGAGGCGTCAGCTGGGAAATGGTATTGGGCGACCTCGAAAACAAATCGTTTTGCAGCGACCTGGCCATTGGTTCAGATGGCACCCTGTATGCAGCACTGAGCAGTTACTGCCTGTCGGTTCAACCTCCTGTAAAAGCTGGTATCTGGAGATCTGTTGATGGGATTAACTGGGAAAGAATTACCCCTTCCGGGTTTCCTGATGATAACCGTGTAACCCGGCTTGCGCTGGCGCCTTCCAATGAAAAAGTTCTCTATGTATTTACCGAATCACAATCTCCGGACCTGAACCCGTTCAATGGCTACACCAATACTGTAAATACCTTCTGGAAGATGACATGGAACACATCAGCTGATTCTGCGGTCTGGGAAAACCGTACGACAGGTATCCCGGGAGCAGGCAACGGAAACATAAACAGTTTCCCGTTTTCATTTGTGGTGTATGGCGGATATTGCTTTACCATGGGAGTAAAACCCGACAATGAAGATGTCGTTTTCATCGGAGGTATGAATATGTACCGCTCAGAAAACGGTTTTGCCGATAGTTTGATGACAACTTATGTCGGTGGTTATCCTTACGACATGGACTCCCTCAACCAGGTTCATCCCGACCAGCATGGAATAACTTTTCTCCCCTCAAACACCTCTGTCATGTTTATGGCCAATGACGGTGGAGTGCAGGTTACCCGTGACTGCATGGCCGACAGCAGTCATATGGTTTGGGAAAGGCGCAACAACATGCTCAAAACAACCCAGTTTTACAGTATAGCCATCGATCATGTTTCTCTGGGCGACGACTGGATACTTGGCGGGTTGCAGGATAACAACTGGTATTACACCATTACCAACGATCCGGCGGAATTATGGTTTGATATCGATATCTGTTATGACGGGTTTGCCACGGCGGTTGCCCGCAACTGGGAGTATTGCGCTATTTCTGCTTACAGCGGCAATATATGGACAACAAGGTTTGATAACAACATGCACGCTATTGATATTTTTCCGCAACTTCCCGACACTTTACTGAAATACTATGATCCGGTGATGGGAAGCAACATCCTTTTTCCCTTTTACCAGAACATGGCCCTGGATCCGCTCTTTAATGAGACATTCTACCTGCCTACTGTGACAAGCATCTGGCGCAAGGATAACATGAAAGCCGCAGCTTATGACACAGGGTTGCGAAATGCCGGCTGGAACCATCTTAGCAATGTTGATGTGGGCGCTGCTTCCGAAATCAGTAACCTTGCTGTTTCATCTTTTCCACCCAACAGGATCTATTACGGAACCAATCTGGGTAAGCTGTTCCGTCTCGATAATGCCCATACCGGGAATCCGGTTCCGGTTGAGATTACCGGTGAATCATTCCCACATAATGCTTTTATCGCGTATATAGATATTGATCCTGACGATGCTGATAGAGTTATGGTAACCTTCTCGAATTATGGTGTACAAAGTCTTTTCCATTCCCTTGATGGCGGTTCAACCTGGTTGGCGGTTGGAGGGAACCTTGAAGAACATCCTGACGGATCGGGATCGGGACCATCCATCCGGTGTACAAAGAAACTATCGCATCAGGGAAAAAAAATCATCTTTGCCGGAACCTCCTGCGGACTCTTTTCGACCCGTGAACTCAAGGGAGATTCAACAGTATGGGTGAAAGAGGGGGCCTCCACCATCGGGAATGTAATTGTCGATGATATTGATGCACGCCAAACCGATGGGTTTATTGCTGTGGGTACACACGGAAACGGAGTGTACAGCGCTTATTTTGATCCTTCCGCAGGAGCTGTGGCAACGATGGGAATTCCTGCGCTTCAGGTTGGGACTGTTTTTCCGAATCCCTTGCAGGAAACAGGTACAGTAGAGATCGTTACGAAACAGACTCTCTGTCTCAAAACTTCACTCTATTCAAATAGCGGGAAACTCATCAAAAATTTTCCCGTTAATTCAATCCTTCCGGGAAAGCAATATTTGTCATTTAGTTTAGGTGAAATTCCTGCCGGCGTCTATTATTTGTCATTTGATAATGGGAAAGAGGTTGTTGTCAGAAAGGTTGTTAAGGCCGCATTGATCTGATGGCAAGTAATTTTCTGCCAATAACGCTTTATCCATCCAATCCGAACAAAATCTTCTTTATCAAACCACAATCCATGAAATCCTCCCACGTTTTCTTGATTTTAACGATAATGGTCTCAGCCAGCCTGCTTATCCTCCCGCTGTCTTGTAAAAAAGAGGAGACCCCGGCCGAACCCACTTATTTGACCCTGAAGCTGCCCAGGTCGGTCATGCTCAACGAAACATATTATTCGCTGAATTACCAGGAACGATCCATCGAATTGGATTTCAGTCAACCGGTTGATTCTATGACTATACAAGGGAATATCTCCTTTTCACACAATGGCGGGTCCCTCGAAACGATGTACCAAACAATTTCCTCCGGGAGAAAGGTTATCATTGCTTTGAAACACGGTTTTCAATTACACACCGGCTGGAAGTATCTGATCACCATTAAAACAGGACTGAAATCCACCTCCGGTATTACCCTGAAGTCGGACACTGACATTGAACTAAGAACCAACACCCCCCTGTTAGGTCTCGAAAATGACACCACGACGCGGAACTCGATCGTATGTATCAGCGACATCCACATGGGCGATCAGCGGTCTGCTGCTTTACAGTATTGCTGGTTCACGAAGAATGCGGCGGCGCTGGACAGTTTGCTCGATATGGTGACGACCAGTCCACAGGTTAGGCAACTGGTCATTCTTGGCGATCTGTTTGACGAATGGGTGGTTCCATATCGCATATCGCCGTTTGATTCCCTGGCTGGGATACACAATTCCAGAGATTACTTTATGGCAATCGCGAATTCAGACGTCAATAGTGATGTTATCAGTAAACTCAGGGCAATTGCAGGTGGTGGCGCCGTTCAGCTGATCTATGTTCCCGGGAACCATGATATGCTGTTAACCCGGGAAATTCTTCAGGAGATCATTCCGGGAGTAATCTGGCAGGGAGATTCTCCCGGACTTGGCCATTATTCACCGGTGAGTGAAATCATTATGGAGCATGGTCACCGGTATGATTTTTTCAATTGCCCTCAACCTTTGTCAAACCCGGGTCACATGCTGCCACCGGGTTATTTTATTTCCCGGCTGGATGCGGAAGGGTTGATGGAACATGGAAGTTCAGTAATAAAAGAGACCAGATCAGGGACCGGACATGTTGAATTTTTAACTGCGTGGACAGCGGCAATTACCTATCTGAAATTTCATTATTCTTTAACGTTAGCTTTTGATTCTGCAAACATCATAATGACGGGCATTGATGGGTACTCAACCTTGTTAAGCTATAACGATGTGCGGGATATGTATGCTGCCAACATTGAGGATAACTGGCTTGCAACAGAAACTGGGAATGCAGTTGCTGTAACCATGCCGGTCGTTATGGCCATCCTTGATGGCAGCCTTGATCTCTCTTTTACGGCTGCTTATGAATACATGCAATCCCAGGCGCCAAAAAAGTATAAAATAGTTGCCTTCGGGCATACCCATAAACCCATGCTTAAAGTTTATCCCGCAGGGAAAAATTATACCGGCATCTATGCAAACACCGGTTCGTGGGTTAACGCTGAACTTAGCAGCAAACCTGTGAGAACCTTCCTGGTTATAAAACCGGGGGAGTGGACCGGATCTGATCTGGATGTGGTGTCTCTGTATCAGTTTAACCTCGACAGCGGAAGCGGGAATCCTAACCCGGATTTCATCCCGATGCTGATTTCTGAAGAAAGCATTGACCGGTAATTAGAAATCAATTCTCCCCCTGAACTTAAGCGATGCATTGTCCCTGTTGATTCCCTCAAATAAAAATTGATTTTCATCCGGTGAAGAACCTGCCAGACTGATATTCTCACCCCACATTGTTTCCTTCAGGTAGTTGATGGAAAGCCGCGTGGGGTAATGGCTCATAAGAAAGTCAATGGGCAACGTATCTATCATCCAGTCAATATACCTGCTGGAGGTTACATGTTTATTTACATCGAGATCGTACCAGGTGGATTTCACCTCAAAAGTTTCGCCTTCTGTTATCGGCCCTAACTTTTCGGGCAGTTGCTCCAGTGCGTGTTTTTCTTTCATCCGGTCGAAAATATAACTGAATTTTTCCTCAACTTTTCTTGGGCGTTTTGATTGAATATCGATCGCCAGCCAGCCCGAAGTACACTTTGCCACGATTTCGTCCTGTTGGTTTTTTACAATGAAATCCCGCAGATAAAGTAATCCATTGACATCCTTGGGCCATGTTTCAACCACTGCTTTATCGTACCATTTCAGTGGCTTATAGATTTCAACGGTCATACGGCTGAGAACCCAGAAAAGCTGCTGACCCCGCAGTCCGGCATATCCGAAACCCAGCGTATCGGCCGAGTTAATGGCCGAAAGCACCAGGTAATTCACAAGTCCGCCCGGCCGCAAACGGGCATTCATGTCGCAGTCGGCCGTGGTTACATTAAAAGTATAACCAAGTACAAGTTCAGGAGGTGAAAAATCGTCTGTCATCAGGAAAGGTTTAAGAGTGATTGATATTGCCGGTTCGGATTACATCATTGTAATTGCTGAAGAATGGACAAAAATACGCACATCCTGGATTATTATTCAACTGGCAAGCCTGACAGGCATTAAAACATAAAAAAAATCCGAATTATACCGCAATCCCATTCATATGCCGATCGAAAAAATGATATCTTAATGGATTGGGAGGTTGAGAAATAGATATTTTTTAATATTTTTGTTCGGCATTGATCATTGTAAATAAAAGGAATCACTCCTACCTATCATTGAATACTTAAAAATAAAACCAAAGCATGAACCCAATAAATGAAAAATTGAGTTATCCTGATCACACCATCCTTATTGCAGAAGATGATGAGGCGAATTTCCAGTATTTTCAGCAAACTGCCAAAGCAGCCGGCATTAATATTCTGCGGGCAGAAAATGGCCTGGATGCTATCAAACAGTGCGAAAACCACCCTGAGATCAAGCTGATACTGATGGATGGAATGATGCCGGTCATGACGGGATATGAGGCTGCCCGGACGATCAGAAAGATCCGGCCTGGTTTGCCCATTGTGATTCTAACTGCATTTGTCAGCAAGGATTCAATCCGTGATGCTGTGCTGAGCGGGTGTAACGATTATCTTGCCAAGCCTATCGGGACTGAAGAACTTAGGATGGTATTGAAAAAATGGCTGGTGTAATGAGTGTTTTGCACATCAGCTTCAGAACCCCGGTTTCATCCGGGTAGTTTTGCAAACCTTATTTGACCACTCCGTGTTTTATATCGAAGATTGACCTGTTTTTTTGCAACGAGTTGTATAACCGAAGCGGGTCCATTATGAAATTCACCTTCCTCAATCATGGTTTCCATTTGTGTGAGTGAGATGATTTGAAGATCGATAAAATCTTCGATCAACTCCTCTTTTGAAAACAGCCATGCCAAGTCTTTAGGACCTCCGGAATTAAATGGCAGTTGCTCTTTTGAAAAACCCACAAGAATCAGTGTGCCGCCGGGTTTCAGGTAACGGATTATGTTCCGGTGGATTGCCCGTCTCCCTGCACCTGGTAAATGGACAAAAACCAGTCCGATGGCATCAAATTGATCAGCTGGATAATCAATATGATCCAAATCCTTAATCATATATTCGATTGATACATTTCGTTCCTTTGCAAAACGCAATGCCTTTTTTTTACCTTCTTCACTCTGGTCAAAAGCGCAAACTCGCCAACCAAGTTCTGCGGCATAAACTGCATTCCGACCCTCTCCTTCTGCAGGAAGTAAAATTTTTCCAGGCGTCAGTTTGTCCAGCTCCTTTTTATAAAAGTCATTCGGAGTGGTTCCATAAACATAAACTGATTCAGCATATCGCTGATTCCACATTTCTTTACTCATAGCTTCAGGCTTATGCGATCATTATTGATAAACAGGTTGGACATGTCAATCATGTTATTTTTCTGAGAATAATGAACGAAAATAACCAGATTTTCACGAAACTTTTATGTCTGGCTGAATTTAGAAGCAATCTAATCTTCAGCGCACTCCCTGCTACCTATTTGAATCGAGCCATATTTGAACAGCTCAAATACTTGTAGTTGCATAAAATACCAGGCAGGTACTGGCAACTTTTTGGTACTTTTGCCAGTTAAATCACATACAAATTTTATTAACAGCCTGCATTAAAATTGTATAGCAAGAAAAGACAATCGCAATGAAACAAGAAAAGCACAATGAAAAACAAGCCCAACGTTTTTTTTATGGGATAATCGGCTCACTTTTACTTAGCCTGACCATAAATACCATTGTAATGGCTTATCCATCCGGTTCTCCTGCAGGATACACCGGTTCTCCCGGTGATACCCATCATTGCCAAAGTTGTCATGGAGGCTCTGCTGCGACAGTTGCAGGCTGGATTACCTCCAATATTCCGGTCACCGGATATGTAGCAGGAACAGTTTATACGATCACTGCCACTGTGACAGGTACCGGAAAGAAGGGATTTGAGGTTTCACCCCAGAATATTACCGGCACTCAACTGGGTATTCTGACTGCGGGCACAGGCAGCAAACTGGTAGGCGGAACGAAATATGTGACCCAAAGTTCCGCTGGCGCAACCACCGGGACAAAAATATGGAATTTTACATGGACTGCACCGGCAGCAGGTACCGGAACCGTAACCTTCTATGGGGCCTTTACCGTTGGAGAGCCAAATACGAAACTATCGACCATGGTGGTGAATGAAAGCACTTTGGTTCCGTTAACTGCGACGGCATCGGCGGGTCCCAACCTCATATGTGCCGGGCAAAGTGCACAACTCAGTGTGGCCCCTGCCGGTGGCAGTGGAAATTACACCTATTCCTGGACCTCAACACCGGCAGGATTTACATCATCCATCCAGAATCCGGTTGTATCCCCCAATGTGTCGACCCTGTATACTGCAGCTGTTTCTGATGGCATCAGTTCGGTCAATGCGCCAGCCAATGTGACCGTAAATCAGCCTGTAACAGCCAATGCGGGGAATGATACCACTTACACCCCGGTTACCACCCAGATTTCTTTAAATGGTGTTGCTTATAGCTACTCAGGTACGCTCTGGTCCACTTCCGGCAGCGGAACCTTCAGTGCTGCTGGTTCTCTGACTGGCTATTATTTTCCGAGTGCGGCAGACATTACTTCTGGAAATGTTACCCTTACCCTGACCGCTTCAGCTATATCCCCTTGCACAGTATCTGCGACCGATATGCGTACGATTAATTTTGACTGGCCAACAGGGGTTCCTGTAACAAAACCCGGACAATTCAGAATGAACATTTCCCCAAATCCCTCAAAGGGGCTTTTCACCGTGCAGGTGAACGGTCTTGATGACAAAGGCGCAAGGATGACCATTCTCGACATCACCGGAAGAAAGATTGAGCAGAAGGATATTGATCCTGCTGATGTTCAGGATGTAAAATTCGACCTGTCAGGACATCCGAAGGGAATTTACCTGGTAAGCCTTCAGTCGGATACCGAATCCCTCGTGAAAAAACTGATACTCAAATAATTTTCGTCATCCTCTTCTGCTGATTTGCGTCAACCCTTCCGGATCCCGGAGGATAATGTCCTTTTCCTCCAGCCTGATTAAACCATCCTTCTCGAAAATTTTCAGAAGTTTGACCGTGCTTTCAGTGGATAAACCCGCAAAATCAGCAATATCTTTTCTTGATAGGTAAGCAAAAACACCCTCATTCTTAAAATCCTCAGAACCAAGATATAACAAGGTGCCTGCAAGTCGTCCGTTCATCTGCTTATACATCATATGGCGAATGGTATCATACAATAAACTGTTCTGTTCACTGTAACGCCTGATCAATCCATAGGCAAACTGCCCGTTTTGCCTTATCAGCCCGGTAATGGCCTCTTTCTCGATCAGGCATGCAAGCGTCTCTTTCACTGCAACCACAGAATAATCATACACGTTTTTTTGAAAAACAACAGAGAGCCCGGTAAATTCCCCCTGGCAAATAAGTCGGAGGTTGAAATTCCGTTGAGCACCCTCCTCTACATACTGTTTCGCCAATCCGCTTACAATAAATAAAATACTGGACCCGAAAGCACCCTGCTTTGTAAGGCTTTCACCCCTGTGAAAAAGCACCTGTGTCTTACTTGCCCTGATCAATTCCAGTTCCTCAGGAAGTAATTGTGCAAAACATGCAGCTTCCGGGTCATCTAAAAACAATTGGTTGTTTTCAAAAAAGGTTTTCATGGGCTTTCTGATTCATTGCAAAGTTAGCAACTAACCGTGTGGAAAAAAAACAGGCTATACATCCAGCGAAAAAAGGGCTGAATCCAGGTCAATAAAATAGTTGAGTAATCTCAATTCGGGGATTGGGGCATTTGACAGGCATATGTCACTTAATTGTGCTGATTCGCTGTATTTTTGCGGGACACTAATTTAACGATTCCGACTATGAAACATACCGTTGATACCTCCTGGAAGGGGAACATGCTTTTCGATGCCAATGTGAGCGGGCATCATGTGATGATGGATGCCATGCCAGCCGTTGGCGGCGAGGATAAAGGATCACGTCCCAAGGAGTTGATGCTGGCAGCCCTTGCCGGTTGTACCGGGATGGATGTGGTATCAATTTTGAAAAAAATGCGTGTTGAATTCACCGGACTGAATATCCGTGTTGAGGCCGATGTGACCGAAGATCATCCGAAGCACTATGATAAAATGCATATCATTTATGAATTCATTGGGAAGGATTTACAGATGGATCAATTGAAAAAAGCAGTAGAACTATCGCAGGACCGATACTGTGGAGTATCCTTTGTTTACAAAAAGGCGATGGAAGTCACATACGAAATCCAGATCCTTCCATAATTTCACTACATCGCTACCTCGCTACCTCGCTACCTCGCTACCTC